>JBPCTU010000500.1:0-6505 GCA_051011515.1 Acidimicrobiales bacterium | reverse complement strand
TGTTTGGAGTCGTTGCTCATGATGTCTCCTGGTCTGGGGCCTGACCTTGACCTATCAGGCTCACCGCCGTCTCGACCCCGTCGACGATCGACTGATAGCCGGTACATCGACAGAGGTTGCCGCTCAGTTCCTCACGTATCTCGTCGCGTGTGGGCGTCGGGTTCTCGGCCAGCAAGGCGATGGTGCTCATCAAGAAACCGGGAGCGCAGAAGGCGCACTGGAATGAATGGGCCTGCTGCATTGCCGCCTGAACGGGGCTCAGCCCTGAGTCGGTGGCGATGCCTTCGATCGTGGTTACCTCGGACCCGTCGGCTTGTACGGCGAGCATGAGACAGGAACGAGCCGGCGAACCGTCCACCAGGACCGTGCACGCACCGCACACGCCGTGTTCACAGCCGAGATGGGTTCCGGTGAGCTGCAGCTCTTCGCGGAGTACATCTGAAAGCGTGCGTCGTGGATCGACGGTGAGCGTGGACTCGGTCTCGTTGACCGAAATTGTGAATTCGAAGCTGTTCATACCAACGTTCCGATCTGAGCGTGTGCCTCGGCCAGCCCCTTGCGGGTGAGAACCCCCGCAATGTGGCGGCGGTAGTTGGCGCTGGCGTGGATGTCGGCCCCCGGATCCAGTGTGTTGGAGACCAGTTCGGCGGCGGCATCGAAGGCATCGCCTGTGGGTTGAGCGCCAAGCAGAGCAGCTTCGGCTTCGAGTGCTCGTACCGGGACAGACCCCGCCCCGAAGAAGGCCAGCGCGGCGCCCGACACGGCGCCCGCGTCATCGAGGGCAAACGCGCACGCCAACCCGACCAGCGCATAGTCACCGTGACGTCTCGCTACCTCGACGACGGCACAACCTGATCTCGGCGGCATTCGTGGGAACCGCACCTCTATCAAGAGTTCGTCTGGTCTCAGCACCGTTTGGAGGTAACCCGCGAAGAACGACGAAACGGGTATCTCACGCGACTCGTCGGCACTTGCAGCCACCAAGGTGGCATTCGACGCCAGGGCGACCGCTGGCATCTCGGCGGCTGGATCTGCATGGGCCAAGCTGCCACAAACCGTCCCCCGGGTACGGATCGCACGGTGTCCCACAAACGGCATTGCCTTGGAGACGAGCGGAGCGTGTGCCATCAGTTCCGTCGATCGTTCCGCCTCGGCGTGGCGAACCAGAGCACCGATGTGAGTGGTGCCGGAGTCGTCCACGGCAATGCGGTCGAGCCCGGGGATCCGGCCGATGTCGACGATGTGGTCGCTGCGGCCGAGACGCAGCGCCATGATGGGCAGCAGGCTCTGGCCGCCGGCGAGAACCTTGCAGTCGTCGCCGAACTCGGCAAGCAGAGCCAGCGCCTCCTCGACATTCTCCGGGCGGTGATAGCGGAAAGGTGGGTTCTTCAACGAGATGCTCCCCAGGGCGCTGGAACGGATGAGCCAGTCCCGAACCCTAGGCCATCGGTAGCGGGCAGCGAACCTCACATGGTGGCTGTCATGGACCGCTACCGTCGGGTCGTGATTCTGGTCGATGTCGACGACGTGACGGTCACTCGTCCTGATCGTGATCTGCTACGCGATGTTTCCCTGACCGTCAGAACCGGCGATGCCATCGGCGTTGTTGGCATCAATGGGACTGGCAAGTCCACGCTGTTGCGGATCATCGGTGGCGCGATCGAGCCCGACTCTGGCGTGGTTCGTTATGGCAGTGAGGTGTCGGTGGCCATTCTCGACCAGGAGGCTCCATTGCCGGTGGGCTCGGTGCGCCAAGCCGTTGGTGAGGGGTGGCAGTCCGAAGCGGTCCTCGACAGGCTTGGTATGACGTCGAAGCTGGACTCGCCGACCGGCGCGCTGTCTGGTGGCGAAGCCCGGCGGGTAGCGCTGGCAAAGGTCCTTGTCGCGGACTCGGATCTGTTGATCCTGGATGAGCCCACGAACCACATGGACATCGGTGCCATCCACTGGCTGGAGGAGTGGCTCAGTTCCTACCGCGGTGGCCTCATCCTGATTTCACACGACCGCCACCTTCTCGATCGGGTGACAACCCGAATAGTGGAGATGGATCGAGGCGTTGCTCATGTGCACGACGGGGGTTACGACTCGTTCCTTGCAGGCCGGGCTGACCGCGAGGCCAACGAAGCTCGAGCCGAAACGGTGCGCCGGTCGTTGGCGAGACGCGAGCTGGCGTGGCTGAGGCGGGGTGCCCCGGCCCGCACCAGTAAGAACAAGGCACACCTCGAGCGGGCTGTTGCTGCACAGGAGACTCGCGAGATCAGTACCGCCCGGTCCGAGGATCTCGACCTACACGTCGACGTCCCTCGTCTCGGCGACAAGGTGATCGATCTGGTGGGTGTCGGTCACCGCCATGGCGATGAACGTTGGTTGTTCAAAGGCCTGGACCTCTTGTTGGGCAGACGAGAACGCCTGGGCATCGTTGGCCTCAACGGCACGGGTAAGACGACTTTGTTGGACGTGATGAGCGGTCGGGTCGAGCCGCTCGAGGGTCGAGTTGAGGTCGGTCCAACGGTGCGCCTCGGTTACCACGATCAGGTCGGGTCCAATCTGAGTCCGGACCAGAGGGTTTGGGAAGCGGTTACCGGCGTTAAACGCGAGCTCGACTGGCAAGACAAGCGGTTGATGGAGCGGTTTTGGTTCGACTCGGATGCTCAATGGGCGCCGATTCGCCTGCTGTCGGGTGGCGAGCGCCGCCGGCTGCAGCTGGTGCTGGTGCTGGCAGAACGCCCCAATGTCTTGTTCCTCGACGAGCCGACCAACGATCTCGACCTCGACACCCTTCGTGCGCTCGAAGACTTCCTGGACGAGTGGCCAGGCACCCTCGTCGCAGTCAGCCACGACCGGGCCTTTCTCGAGCGGGCTGTCGACGACGTCCTGGTTCTGGATGGGTTGGGAAGTGCCGGGAGGTTTCCCGGTGGATATGCCGCCTGGGAGAATCAACAACGTGTGAGGGGGACACACCGGCGTGCTGCTTCGGCTGACTCGGTCGGGCTAGATCGGTCTGGGGGCAAGTCTTCGCCGAAAGGACGCGCCCGCACAGCTTCAGGACGGTCGGTCAGCACGATTCGCCACGAGTTGAAGGCCGCCGACAACGAGATCGACAGGCTGTCCGCACGTATCGCAGCGCTCGAGACCGGTATCGCGGAGTCGGGAGCCGATCATGAACGGATGCGCGAGCTGGGCGGCGATCTCAACGCGGCCCAACAGTCTCTGGATGCGACGGAGACCAGGTGGCTCGATCTCAGCCAGGAGCTGGAGGATCGATGAGGCCGTTGCCGAAGGCGGTTCTTTTCGACAAGGACGGAACACTGATCGATTTCCATCGCACCTGGGATCGAGCGACAGGCGTCGCACTGCGGGCTGTCGCACCGAGCGACTCAGCGCTCGAAACTGCCGCAGCCGCCATCGGTTTCGATCTCACCAATGACAAGATCATCCCCGGGTCACCGATGGTGGCGGAGTCCAATGACGTTCTCGTCGCACTGCTCAGCCCGCACTTGGATGCAGAGGTTTTTGCTGAGAAGTTGTTTCGTGCGTCCATGGACTCGATTAACCCGGCAGTGGGCGCTGACTCGCTCACGGCCTCGCTGCATGCTCGAGGTGTACCGCTGGCAGTGGTGACCAACGACTGGGCCGAGGTGGTTGAACACCAACTCGCAGCCCTCGGATGTCGTGACCGCTTTCAGGCGGTGCTGGCCGCGGACTCCGGATTTGGCGCCAAACCCGAGCCTGGCATGGTGCATGCGGCGACCGACGCACTCGGGGTAGCGGGTTCGGATGCGTTGATGGTCGGCGACAGCTCTCACGATCTCCGCGCCGGTCGCAGCGCTGGCGTTCCAACCGTCTTGGTGACCAACTCCACCGAGCCCGATCCGTCGGTGGCGCGCCTTGCCGACGTAATAGTGGCGTCGTTGGCCGAACTGGCTGAGTTGCTGGGCCTTGATCAACCCCAGGAGATGTGAAGGTCCTTCAGCGCGCGGAGCACGAAACCAGGTCGATGCGTGAAGTCATTCGCTCCTGGGGTCAACCGCAGGTTCGGTAACCGGTCGAGCAGCACGTCCCAGGCAACGTTCTGTTCCACGCGAGACAGTCCGGCGCCGGGGCAGTGGTGTTCACCGAGCGAGAACGCCATGTTCCGCCAGGCGTTCCTGCGGAGTAGGTCGAATGTTTCGGGGTCCTCGAACATCCGAGGGTCCCGGTTCCCCGCCGCGAACCGAATGTGAAGTGTTGAACCCTGGGGGATCTGCGTCCCGGCAATTTCGGTGTCCTGGCCGACGAAGCGGTAGAGGCCCATCGTCGGGGACTCATAACGGAGCACCTCTTCGACGAAACCTCTGATGAGTGACCTGTCCTCGAGCAGCGCCTCGTACACGTCGGGTCTTTCGAGCAGTAACCACATGCCTGAAGACAGCGCGAACGTGGTTGTCTCGTTTCCACCGATGTAGAGGTGTTCGATCATGTTGATGATCTCTTTGTCGGTGAGCGGTCGCTCGCCCGAGAGCTCGGCCCGTACGAAGTGCGACATCACGTCGTCGCTCGGGTTCGCACGCGCCTCCGCCAGCCGATCGAGCAGGTAGCGCTGGAACTCGACCCCCGAGCGCGCCACTTCGACCTCTTCGTCGTCGCTGAGGCCACGGGCGAATGGCTTCACCCACATCGCCGACCAGTCCTTGAGCCGGGGCACGTCATCGAGCGGTAGGCCCAAGAGCTCGGTGATGACGTAGACCGGGAGCGGTGTTGCGAACGCCTCGAAGAAGTTGCACTGACGGTCGTCGACGAAGTCGTCGATCAACATGTTGCACCGCGACGTCAACCGCTCGCGGTAGTCCTCGACCGTTCTGGACGCGAACGGTGGATCGACGATGCGGCGATACTCCCGATGGATGGGCGGGTCGGAGCTGATCGGACTGACCCGGCCGAGCCCCTCCTCGGTGTAGATCCGGTTCGCCTCCGGCGACGACATCAGCTTCTCGTTGCCCTTCATGCCGTTCGGGAAGAGCGACGTGTTCTTGATGACGTGCTTGATGTCGTCGTAGCGGGTGAGGACGTAGATGTCGGTCCCAGGCATCCGATACGCCGGTGCCTCCTCCCGCAAGAGGTCGTAGCTGGGATACCAATCCTCTTGGGTCTCGGGGCTGTACAGGTCGACGTCTTCGAGCCGCATGGGCGGACTCTATTCGAGCGGGTCACTCGGCGATGGCCCACCTGGTGACCAGATCGGATACGTCAATCGCGGTACCGCGCGATGTCGTCCGCAGTGAGCGTGGCGCCCGCTGCGTACGCTGCCCGCTGGACCGCTGGATCAGCCAGCGCTGCGGTGTCGAAGTAGTCGGCGGCGTACGTGATGGCCCCGTCGGCGTAGCGGCGCACGCTCGTGCCCCGCACCATCGGCATCGCCTCGCCGTTCGAGTCGACACCCATCTGCACCCACTCCTGCACCGAGCACGAGCCATTGAATAGGGCAGGGCCGACGGGGTCGAACCGTAAGGTGCCGGTCTTGGCCATGATGTCGCCGAGCCAGGCCCGAATCTCGTCCCGACCCCGGAAGTCGCCGAAGAGCGGGTCGAGGTAAACGCTTTCGGTCGGATGCATCAGGGCTGCGACGAGCTCGGTGTCGGCTCCGAGCTCGGGATGGTGGGCGATGGCGTGGAGGTCCGCGTGCTCGAGACCGGGTCCGTCCTCGGAGTCGGACGACGCGGTTGTTGCGAGCCATCGTTCGGCGGCGTCGCTCAGCGCTGTGGCTTCGGGCGCCACGGTCCTCCACTCGGTGTCCGGAGGCGGCGGCAACGGCGGCGCGTCGGCAGCATCGTCGGGGGGCCGGCGGAACGCGCCCGTGTCGTAGACATCGGCGTTCCATGTGATCCAGCCGTCGGCGTAGTGGCGTACGGACACACCTCGTGGCAGGGGTACGCGCTCGCCCTCCAGCGTCATCCACATCTGCCACTCGTCGACCGAGCTGGAGCCGCCGCCATGGCTGAAGACCTCGGTGTTCTTCTGCGGAACGAACTCGATGAAAGGGATCTCGGCCATCGTGGGGACGAGCCAGTTGCGGATGCCGATCTGCCCGTGGAACGCGCCGTAGATGGCGTCGTAGTACATCGACTCCTCGGGGTGCATGAGGTCGGACATCGCGTGGATCACGTCGGCCCCGAGCCGTGGGTCGCCGAGCACGGCCAGGATCCCTGGCGCATCGAGCCCGCTCGAGTCCGTGACCAGCCGGTCGAGCTCGCCGCTGCGATCGGCACCGTCGAGGTACGCCTCCACCCATTCGCTTGGCGTCGTCATGCATCACCTCTTGTCGTCGGAGCGATGGTCAGTCTGACACTCGCTCCCGCCGAGCGTGGCCTGACGCCTCGTCAGAAAAACCGCGACAAACTAGATTCCCGCCATGGCTGAGTTCGACTATCTGATCACCGGCGCCACCATCGTCGACGGGACCGGCGCGCCGGGATACGTCGGCAACGTCGCCATGAAGGATGGCCGGATCGCCGGGGTCGGTGATGTC
>JBPCTU010000499.1:0-10749 GCA_051011515.1 Acidimicrobiales bacterium | reverse complement strand
GGATGGGGTTCCTGGTCGATGTTGGCCTGGACTACCTCTCTTTGGGGCGATCGGCGAGCACGTTGTCCGGTGGCGAAGCGCAGCGAATCCGTTTGGCGTCACAGATCGGCTCTGGTCTCGTCGGAGTTCTTTACGTTCTGGACGAACCATCCATCGGACTTCACCAGCGAGACAACAAGCGCCTGATCGAGACCCTCGAACGGCTCCGCGACTTGGGCAATACGGTCATCGTGGTCGAACACGACGAAGAAACGATCCGGGTAGCCGACCATGTCGTCGACATCGGTCCCGGCGCCGGCGAGCACGGCGGAGACATTGTCCACTCCGGCACCGTTCCCAAGCTCATCAAGAACAGGAAATCGGTCACCGGTCAATACCTCTCACACAAACGCGAGATCCCGGTTCCCGAGCTTCGCCGCAAACCCGGCGAGGATTGGGTAACCGTGCGTGGCGCGGCCGAACACAACCTCAAGGACATCGACGTGGAGCTGCCGCTTGGCTGCTTCGTGACGGTGACAGGCGTATCCGGTTCGGGGAAGTCCACCCTCGTCAACGCCATCCTCTACCGGGCGCTGATGCAGCGGATCTACCAGTCCAAGACACCGCCGGGTTTGCACAAGGCCGTCGACGGTATCGAGGCCCTCGACAAGGTAATCAACATCGACCAGCAACCAATCGGACGAACGCCGCGATCAAACCCGGCGACCTACACCGGTGTGTTCGACCACGTCCGCAAGCTCTTCGCCCAGACGCAGGAAGCAAAGGTCCGGGGTTATATGCCCGGCCGCTTCTCGTTCAACGTCAAGGGCGGACGCTGCGAAGCGTGTTCAGGCGATGGAACCATCAAGATCGAGATGCACTTCCTGCCCGACGTCTATGTGCCGTGTGAGGTGTGCAAGGGAGCGCGCTACAACCGCGACACGTTGGATATCAGGTTCAAGGGTCGCAACATCGCCGAAGTGCTCGACATGCCCTGCGAGGAAGCGCTCGAGTTCTTCGGCAATCAGCCGGCTATCGCCAGGCACATGCAGACACTCGTGGACGTCGGGTTGGGTTACGTGCGACTTGGACAACCCGCACCGACGTTGTCAGGTGGCGAAGCACAACGAGTCAAGTTGGCCAGCGAGTTGGCCAAGAGGTCCACCGGGCACACCATCTACATTCTCGACGAGCCGACGACCGGGCTTCATTTCGAGGATGTCCGCAAGCTGTTGACGGTTCTGTCTCGGCTTGTTGATCAGGGGAACACCGTTTTGGTGATCGAACACAACCTCGACGTCATCAAGACCGCCGACTGGGTCATCGATCTTGGACCCGCAGGTGGCGATGGAGGTGGCAAAGTAGTGGTCGAGGGTCCGCCCGAACTCGTCGCGAAGACCGACGACAGCTACACGGGTCAGTTCCTCCTGCCGATCCTTCAGGCAGCCGGCAGCGTTTGATTCGGTGAGGGGTCACCAGTGATCCAGCGACCACCACAAGGCACGATTCCTGACGCTCCTGGTTCCTACCAGTTTCGGGATGGGGCGGGTCGCATCATCTACGTCGGCAAAGCCAAGTCGCTACGCAGTCGGCTTTCCAACTACTTCCAGAACCCTCGGAACCTGGCCACCCGGACACGCCAGATGGTCGAGACGGCCGAGAGTGTCGAGTGGATACAGGTAGCCAACGAAGTCGAAGCCTTGATGCTCGAGTACAGCCTGATCCAGCGGCACCAACCCCGGTTCAACGTCCGCTATCGCGACGACAAGTCGTATCCGTTTCTCGCAGTGACGCTCAACGACGAATGGCCTCGAGCAATGGTGATCCGGGGCAAACACAAGAAGGGGAACCGTTACTTCGGGCCCTTCGGGCATGCATATGCCATCCGTGAGACCCTCGATCTGCTCCAGCGCACGTTCCCGATCAGGACATGTTCGGACGGGAAATTCGACCGCCACGCCAAGTTGGGCAAACCCTGTCTGGACTTCCACATAGAGAAGTGTTCTGGGCCCTGCGTGGCCGAGATCACCGCCGGTGACTACGAAGAGCTGGTATCAGAGCTGATCCGGTTTCTCGAGGGTGACACCGACGAGGTGGTGCAGAGGCTCGAGGAACAGATGCTCGTTGCGGCCGAGCACCAGGAGTACGAGCTGGCGGCCCGACATCGAGATCGCCTGATGAGCGTACGAAAGGCGATCGAGAAGCAGCAGATGGTTGGCGCTCGATCGGAGGACTTCGACGTCATCGGGGTGGTCGACGACGACTTGGAGGCTGCCGTTCAGGTTTTCTATGTGCGTAAGGGTCGGGTTATGGGTCGACGTGGGTTCATCGTCGACAAGGTCGAAGAGCTGGGCTCCGATGAACTGGTCTCGAGAGTGCTGGAGCGTTTGTACTTCGCCGACAACCCCCTGGGTCACCCAAAGCGGGTTCTGGTTCCCCAACTACCGGCCGACCAGGACCTGTACGAAGAGTGGCTTCACGAGCTTCGGGGCTCGTATGTCGAGATAGCCGTCCCTCAACGGGGCGACAAGCGTGCATTGCAGGAGACGGTGAGCCAGAACGCCAAGGAGGCCTTCACCCGTCATCGGCTTAAGCGGACAGCCGACCACAACAGCCGATCCAAAGCGCTCAATGAACTCCAGGATTACCTGGGTTTGCCCGACGCTCCTTTGCGAATCGAGTGTTACGACATGAGCCATCTGCAGGGCACCGACTACGTGGGATCGATGGTCGTCATGGAGGACGCGCTGCCCAAGAAGAGCGACTACCGACGTTTCAAGATCCGCACGGTCGACGGCAACGACGATTTCGCGGCGATGGAAGAGGTGCTCGCGCGGCGCCTCGCCAACTATCTCGCCGACCGCGACAAACCGGTCGAGGAGCGGGGAAAGTTTGCTTATCCACCACAGCTCTTGATCGTGGATGGCGGGAAGGGTCAGCTCACCAGTGCAGTCCGCGTGCTCGATGAGCTCGGCCTGCGCGACGAGATTCCGGTTGCCGCGTTGGCCAAACAGTTCGAGGAGGTCTTCCTGCCAGGCCAGAGCGAAGCGGTTCGGCTGCCTCGGCAGTCCGAAGCCCTGTACCTGTTGCAGAGAATTCGTGACGAGAGCCACCGTTTTGCGATCACATACCACCGTCAGCTTCGCGACAAACGTATGACCAAGTCGGTTCTGGACGACATTGCCGGTTTGGGACCGGTGCGGAAGAAGCGACTGATCAAAGAGATGGGCGGCGTGCGCAAGGTTCAGCAGGCCACGGTCGAGGAGCTCAGATCATTGTCTTGGCTGCCCGATGAGGTGGCAGACGCGGTGTACGAGAAGTGCACGGGCCAGCCGGCCGGCCCGTGAGCGACGATCCCTGGGACGCCCACGCTGACTGGTGGCAGAGAGAGTTCACCGACGGCGCCGATGCCGAGTATCAGGAGCAAATTCTGCCCCTGGCGATCGACCTGTTGTCCGGGAGAGGTCGGGTGATCGACATCGGGACTGGCGAAGGCCAAGTCGCAAGAGAACTCAGTGCTGCCGGGGTCGAGTCGGTCGTGGGCGTCGACGCATCGGGTAATCAGGTCATGGAGGCGGTCCGCAGAGGTGGGGGAGCGACGTACGCGAAAGCGCGCGCCGACTGCCTACCGGTGGCCAGTGAAGCATTCGATGGCGCGATCGCGTGCCTGGTGTTCGAACACATCACCGAGATGGACCAGGCAATCGCCGAGGTCGGCCGCGTCTTGTGCAAGGGCGGCAGGTTCGTGTTAATGCTGAATCACCCGCTCCTACAAACGCCGGGCAGCGGTTGGATCGACGATCATGTTCTCGACCCGCCGGAGCAGTACTGGCGGGTGGGTCCCTACCTCGTCGAGTCGATCGTCGAGGAGGAGGTGCGCAAGGGTGTTGAAGTTACGTTCGTGCATCGGCCATTGAACCGCTACGTCAATGCCATGGCCGGAGTCGGGTTGTTCATCGAGCACATGATCGAGCCGAGCCCACCCAGCGGGTTTCTCGAGCGGGCGCCCGAATACACCGAAGCGGCGTCGATGCCTCGTCTTCTGGTCCTGGTTGCGTCAAAACGGTGAGTGCCTAGGTCACAGCCGAGCCAGTAGTAGGATTTACCGATGCATGGCTGAGTTCGTGATCATTGCCGGCCTGTCAGGGGCAGGTCGCTCCGAGGCCGCGAAACACTTCGACGACCTCGGCTGGTTCGTGATCGACAACCTTCCACCTTCGTTGATCCCGAAGGTGACCGAGCTAGCTCTGGCGCCGGGGTCGCAGATCGACCGGGTTGCCCTGGTCGTCGGCACGGCCGAGTACCGAGAAGAGACACTTCCAGCAATCGGAGTCCTGCGCGCCGTCACCGGAGCCTCAGTGCGCACCCTCTTTCTCCAGACGAGAACGCCCGAGCTGGTACGTCGGTACGAGACGACGCGGCGGCGGCACCCGTTCGACCCCTCCGCCAGCCTGGCCGCAGCAATCGAATCCGAACGAGAGGCCCTCGAGCCGATCAAGGCAGCAGCCGACCTGATCATCGACACGTCAGACCTGAACGTGCATGAGCTTCGAGATCGCATCATCGAGAACTTCGGCGGCGAAAACGCCGCCAACCGGATGCAGACCCGGGTGATGTCGTTCGGCTTCAAACATGGCATACCGCTCGACGTCGACCTCGTGATCGATTGTCGATTCCTGCCGAATCCCCATTGGGTCGACAACCTTCGCCCACTCACTGGGCTCGATCAACCGGTCAAGGACTACGTCTTGGAACAGCCGATCACTGCTGGATTTCTCGAGAGCATGGGCTCGTTGTTGCATACCGTCATGCCCGCGTATGCCAGCGAGGGCAAGGCCTACCTGACAATCGCGCTCGGCTGTACCGGCGGTCATCACCGCTCCGTGGTCATTGCCGAGCAGATCGGCACCGTGCTGACGAGCCTTGGATTTCCGCCGGCGATCACTCATCGAGACATCGAGCGGTAAGTCGTCTGGGTCATTCGCGCCCGGTCGCGACGCGGATGGGTAGCATCGGCTTGGAGCCGACCGGCTCAGCGCTGCTCACAGAACAACGTCGTTCCTCGAGGAGGACCACCACATGACCGTACGAGTTGGCATCAACGGCTTCGGCCGTATCGGCCGCAACTTCTTCCGGGCTGCCAAGGCCAATGGCGCCGATATCGACTTCGTCGCGGTCAACGACCTCGGCTCGATCGAGACGATGGCTCATCTGCTCAAGAACGACTCGGTGCACGGCCAATTCGACGGCAACGTCAAGGCCACTCGCAGTGGGATCAACGTTGACGGCGATGTGCTCGAGGTCCTCTCCGAACGCAGTCCTGCTGATCTGCCCTGGGGGGATCTGGGCGTCGACGTGGTGATCGAGTCGACCGGCATCTTCACGACCAAGGAGACCGCAGGGGCGCACATCAAAGCCGGCGCCCGCAAAGTGATCATCTCCGCACCGGCGAGCTGCGACGCGACGTTCGTGGTCGGCGTCAACGACGACGACTACAACCCCGCCCGCCAGCACGTGATCTCCAACGCGTCCTGCACCACCAACTGTTTCGTTCCGATGATCAAGGTGCTGGACGACGCCTTCGGCGTAGAGCAAGGGCTGATGACAACGTGCCACGGGTACACCGGTGATCAAGCGCTCGTGGATGGCCCCCACTCCGACCTTCGTCGCGCTCGCGCCGCCGCCGTGAACATTGTGCCGACCTCTACTGGCGCCGCCCGCGCTACGGGCTTGGTCCTGAAGAAGATGGCCGGAAAGCTTGATGGCATCGCTCTTCGAGTCCCCATCCCTGATGGGTCCATCACCGACTTCACCGGCATGCTGAAGAAGGAAGCCAGTGTCGAGGATGTAAATGCTGCGTTCAAGGCGGCGGCCCGTTCCGGACCCCTTCGCAAGGTGCTCGATTACAGCGAGGAACCCCTTGTCTCGTCAGACATCGTCGGATCCGCGGCCAGCTGCACCTTTGATGCCGGGCTGACGATGACCCAGGGCAAGATGGTGAAGATCTGCGGCTGGTACGACAACGAGTGGGGGTACTCGAACCGCCTCGTCGACTTGAGCATGATTGTCGGCACCCGTCGCGCCAAGAAGACGAAGAAGCGGGCTGCGGCCAAACGTTCTGCCAAGAAGTGAACCTTCCCCAACTCGAGGATCTCGGCGATCTGGCGGGCCGCAGCGTGCTCGTGCGCGCCGACTTCAATGTTCCGTTGGCGGACGGCGAGATCACTGACGACCTGCGTATACGGGCCGCGTTGCCGACCCTGAGGTATCTGCAGAATGCCGGGGCAACGGTGACGGCTTGCAGTCACCTGGGCCGCCCGAATGGCGCGGCGGACCCGGAGTTCTCCATGGCTCCGGTTCGAGCGCGCCTGGATGAGTTGATCAGCGGTGTTGAACTGCTCGAGAACCTGCGCTTCGATCCTGGCGAGACCGCCAATGACCCGGCGTTCGTGGCCAACCTGGTCGAGGGTCACGATATTTATGTAAACGATGCATTCGGGGCATCCCACCGGGCTCACGCCTCGATCGTGGGACCGCCGAAACATCTCCCAAGTGCTACGGGGCGGTTGTTGGCTCGGGAGGTGGACGTCCTCAGCGGGCTTCGTTCGAACCCCAAGCGGCCTTTCATCGCTGTGCTTGGTGGCGCCAAGGTCAGCGACAAGCTCGGAGTCATCGACTCGCTTCTCGGGATCGTGGACGGACTGATCATTGGCGGTGGGATGGCATTCACATTCCTGAAGGCTCAGGGGCACAGCGTCGGTTCTTCCTTGTTGGAAGAAAGTCAGGTTTCACACTGCGCTGCCCTGCTCGAATCGGGGGCGGAGATCCACCTGCCCCATGACCTCACTGCATTGGGGCCCGGTGGAAAGATCGGCGATCCCGAAGCTGGCGGTGAAGTGCGCCAAACCAGAGTCGACCTGCCTGAGGGTTGGATGGGTCTCGATATCGGCCCCGGAACCGCTGCTGCCTTCGGTGACCTGATTCTGGATGCGCGAACGGTTCTCTGGAACGGCCCGATGGGCGTCTTCGAGGATCCGCGATTCGCAGCTGGAACCCGCCACATCGCCCAGTCGATGGCCGACTCGAAAGCCTTTACGGTGGTTGGTGGCGGCGACAGTGCAGCTGCGGTGAAACTTTTCGGACTCGAGTCCGAGATGGACCACGTGTCCACCGGCGGTGGTGCCAGCCTGGAGCTGATCGAAAAAGGTGACCTGCCCGGCCTGGAATCACTAAGGGGCGATTAATCCATCAATGAGGAGCACAGAACGGTGAGGACCGAATGAGCGACAGGAAACCGTTGATCAGCGGCAACTGGAAGATGCATCACAATCACTTCGAGGCGATTCAGATGGTGCAGTCGCTGTCCTATGAGCTCGACGGGCAGGACTATGACGCCGTTGACGTGTCGGTGCACCCACCTTTTACCGATATCAGGTCGATACAGACGCTGATCGACGCGGACCGGATACCGATCCAGTTGGGTGCCCAGCACTGTCATTTCGAGGAAAAGGGTGCCTTTACGGGTGAGGTCTCGCCCGCGATGCTGGCGAAGCTCAACGTGAAGTTGGTCATCGTTGGTCATTCGGAGCGTCGTGAGATCTTCGCTGAGACTGACGCCGATGTGAACGCCAAGGTCAAAGCGATCCTGAAGAACGGAATGACGCCGATCCTGTGCTGCGGGGAAACGCTTGACGAACGCGAAGCCGGCGAGGCTGAGTCCAAGGTCGCGGGCCAGATTCAGGCCGGGCTCGTCGGTGTGAGTCGAGATGCTGTGGCCGGCCTCGTCGTCGCGTACGAGCCCATATGGGCGATCGGCACCGGTAAGACCGCAACACCCGACGATGCTCAGGCGATGTGCGCCCATGTACGCAGCGTCGTCGGCGAGTTGTCGGGCGCCACAGCCGCTGAGAAAGTGCGGGTGCAATACGGTGGTTCGGTGAAGCCGGTGAACACTGCTGAGCTGATGGCTCAACCCGACATCGACGGGGCGTTGGTCGGCGGAGCAAGCCTTGAAGCGCCGAGCTTTTCACGCATCATCCAGTACCGGCTGCACTGAGACCCGTCTGGCCAGGGCTCGGGCCTGACTGGACACTGAATTTTTCTAGGCCTTTTGCCCAGGTCTACTTGCCTATGACCGCTGTTCTGCCGAAGGGGCGGCGTGACGGCGAGCGTTGTCGAGGTAAGGCACAGGACTGGTATAGCCGGAGCGCTACCAGTTGTCGGGCCGCTTGTTTTGTTGAGTGCCCTGGGCTGGGTATCTCTTGCCATGTCGCCGTGGCTGATGGCCTATCCGCTGCTGCTGATCGCCCTCAACCCGAGGATGCTCTTCTTGTTGGTCGTCGCGCCACGGGTGGGGTTGCTCGAGTTCACTCTGATTGCTACGGCCCGTCTGTGTGTGGCCGATCCCTTCAGCTATCTGCTTGGGGTGCGTTATGGCGGCAAGGTCCGGGGTCGTCTGGAAGGTTCCAGGCTGAGAGCTTGGCTCCTTCGAGTCGCACCAGTCGAGCGCACCGCCTGCGCTGGAGCGATTTGGTTGCGACCCAACCAAACGGTCCTGGCCTGGGCCGGTTCGCTGCGTTTGTCGCCCATTTACGTCGCTGCTGCCGATGTCGCCACGACCGTGGCCTATGTGGTTCTGATCCACAGGGGAATGAGTCTTTTCTAGGTGATCGCACCGGAGCCACTCGACAGCGGGTGGCGTGGTTCGGGATCTGAGTGCAGATACCATCTTTGGCCGTGACGGCTTTCCTGTTGATCGTTGATGTCGTGAGTGCGCTCACGCTCATCGGCCTCGTGCTGCTGCATTCTGGGCGTGGAGGCGGTCTTTCCGACATGTTCGGTGGCGGCATGGGGGCTTCGGCGGCGGGTTCTACCGTGATCGAGAAGAACCTCGACCGAATCACGATCGTTGTTGCGTTGATCTTCGCGTTCTCGACGCTCGCGCTAGCCCTGCTGCTGGACGAATAGAGCCGTTTGACGCCGACCGGCTCTACTGCCGGCCGCGTCGCTTCGAGCACCGCCAACCGCACGCGCAATCGGGTCTGACTCCTCGCGCTCAACGGCAGCCATCGTTCTGCCGATTGGGTCACCATGCGACGCTCACTCTGGATCGGCCTGTTTGCCATGTTGGCAACTTCGTGCGCTCAGACCGTCACCGTCGCGTCGCCCGAGATTCGGCGCGTCAACCTCGAGACGGTCGATTCGGGAGACGACGGAGCCCTCGAAGCCGGGGAGGCCCAGCCGACCGTTTCTCCCGCAGAGGAACATGTCGAACCAGGAATCCTGAACATGGCCATGGTCGGGGAGGTCCAGTTCGACCCGGCCGCTGCTTCGGTCGTCAACCCCGCCCATATGGCGCTGCTCGACATGTTGTACGACGGCCTCACCTCGTGGGATGAGAGTTCGGAGGATTGGGAGTTGCGGCTGGCCACGAGCCTCGATCCGGCGGCGGACGGCCTGAGCTGGACCGCAACGCTGGGGTCGCACAGCTTCTCCGATGGGAGCGCCATCACCGCGGCCGATGTAGAACGCTCTCTCGAGCGGATGTTGGACGCGGCCGAAACCTTGGCGGCGGCTCGACTGGAGTTCGTGGCCGATGTTGTCGCCGTCGACGAGTCGACAGTCCGTATCGACCTCACCGAACCCTTCGCGTTGCTCCCGGGGCTCCTGAGTAGCCCCGTCTACGGGATTGTCCCAACCGAACCTGATGGGACGGTTGGGTCGGGGCCAATGAAGTTCGACGGCAACGCTCAGCTTCGGCCCGTTGTCCCGGATCTAGGCGTTGAGGCCGTGACGATTGCCTCCGTGGCGTCCGAATCGGATGCCCTGGCCCTCCACAGCGCTGGCATCGTCGATCTCGTATTCGTTGGAGTCGAGTACGAAGGCGCCGTCGACATGAGCGTCCCTAGTTGGGTCGAGGCGCACTTTGTGATGAACACTGATGCTTCCGACCTCGGGGATGTGGTCTCTCGCTCTGCCGTGGCCAATGCGGTCTCTCGCTCGGCGGTCGCCGAGTCGGCGTTCGGGTCGGCTGCCGTGGCCATCGACCGCGTCGAGCCGAGAACGCTGGCCTGTGCGGATCCGTGCGGGGGAGAGGAACCGTCGGCCTTGCCTTTCCTCCCAGAGCTGTCCGTCGGATATGTCGACGAGCCTTCAGGTGTCGAGGCAAGGCTCGCCGGAGCCTTCGCGGTCGAGCTGGCGGCGCTTGGAGCGGGTGCCGTGCCGGAGGGTTATGACCTCGATGGGTTCGTTGGTCTTGTCACCGGCGGGAATCACCACATCGTGCGCAACGGGTGGGTCGGGCTGTTCCCATCGCCGGACAGCCAACTGGCGCCGTATGTGTCCGACAGCCCAGAGAACGTTTCCGGGTACAGCTCGGGGGATTTCGACGAAGCTTTCGCCGAAGCCCGAGCCTCGGGGGATGTCTCCACGTATGCGCAGGCGGCGTCGATCCTGCGGGCGGACTCGGTAGTTGTTCCCGTCTCGCGGCTGTTGATCAGAGCCCTCGTGGGCGGCGACGTCCACAATCTGCAGCTCCGGCCAGACGGGAGCTTCGACGTCCAGGCGATCTGGGTCGGGGGCTGAGGCCGGTACGGCTGACGGTGTTCGCTCGCTGACGGCTCCCGATACACTTGCCAACCGCTGTGGGCTCGTTCCACGGCCACGTCGGAGTGGCGGAATTGGCAGACGCGCCAGCTTGAGGGGCTGGTGTCCGCAAGGACGTGGGGGTTCAAGTCCCCCCTCCGACACGTTTGGAAAAGCCCTGGTCAG
>JBPCTU010000498.1:0-19480 GCA_051011515.1 Acidimicrobiales bacterium | reverse complement strand
GGTCAGGACTGGTTCTCAGATGCTGCTGGGCCTATCACCGAGTTGCCCGTCGGCGGCCTGGTGACCGGCGTGATACCGGTCGACCTGGGCGATGGACCGGCGGTCTTGACGCTCGGGTACCGCGACGGAGAACCGGCGCCAGACCTGATCATCGACATGGTGGACCGCGTAGTTTCCTCGGTGGCCGCCTTGCCTGGTAGTGATCGGCTGTCCACGGTGGCCGCCATTGCTGACTTCGACGACGACGAGCTTGTCGATATCTGGGTAGGCCGCGACATCGGGTGGCAGAGCGGCGGTGACTCGATCTACAGCCGCACCGAGCCCCGAGGAGACTGGGTGGACGTAGCCGTGGGGCTTGGCGCGGCGCTCGAGGTCGATTCGGCAGGGCTGGTCGTGGCCGATCTCAATGGGGACAACAGGCTCGACGCGTATGTTTCGGACCTGGGCGATAACGAGCTCCTGTTGGGATCCCGCAGCGGCTTCGCACCGGTATTGGACGTCGGAGTTGCCCGGATTCGGAGCGCCGACGCGGCGGACAACGAGATCTCACGGTCGTGGGGGAGCGGCGCGGTCGACTGGAATCTCGACGGCCTCCTCGACATCGTCGTAGTAAATGGCGGCTTCTCCGACATCAGCGTGCCGAACAAGGTGGTGAACACCTTCATTCTCGAGTCGGATCCGCCATCGATCCTGTTGGCCACTGGCGCCGGGTCGTTCGTCGATGCCTGGCCGATCGTCGGCCCGGAGTGGAGCGGGCGCAGTAGGGGGCTCACGCTCGGAGATGTGGACGGCGACGGAGACGTCGACATGATCGTGGTCGATCACGAGGGTGCTCTTCATGCCATCCGCAACGACGGCTCGGTCGTCGGACAGGTGTGGAGTGCCTCTACAGGCTGCCTGTCAACGGGTAGCGAAGCACGGGTCGAGACCGCCGCCGACTCATGGACAGTTCTGACCCACCAGCTCTCGTTCCTTGGTGGTCACGCCCCGCAGGTGATCTCACCTCCGGGTTCGACAACTGCGGCATCCTGTAAAGACTGAGCCAAAGCCTGCTTCTGCGGCTGGTTGGCCTCAGGAGCGGTCGTGGTCGTGGTCGTGGTCGTGCTGGGCCGCGAACTCTTGGCCGGTGAGGCCCAGTTGACGAGCCTTGCGTTCGCTGAAGATGATCGCCAACACCAACATCGTGATGATGATGGCCAGCGAGACGTATGTGTTGATGTGGAACCAGGGAGTCAACATCATCTTGATGCCAACGAACACGAGGATCGCGCCGAGAGCATGTGACAGATAGTGGAAACGCTCCTTGGCGTTCGCCAAGAGGAAGTACATCGCCCTGAGTCCGAGGATGGCGAAGGCATTGGAAGCGAGCACGATGTAGGGCTCATTCGAGACCGCCAGGATCGCCGGCACCGAATCGACCGCGAAGATCACGTCGGTTGCCTCGACCACAACCAAGGCGGCGAGGAGCGGAGTGGCAGCTTTCCTGCCGTCGATCCGAGTGACGAATTTCTGACCGTCGAACTCTTCGCTGACGGGCATGATCTTCTTGAGGAGGCTCAGTCCCGTTGTCTTGGCGTGTTCACCCTCGTCGTCGCGGTGGCGGATGATCTTTGCGCCGGTGTAGATGAGGAACACCCCGAAGACCACCAGGATCCAAGTGAACTGTTGAATCAGAGCGCTTCCGACGAAGATGAAAATCGCTCTCAGGGTTAATGCCCCGAAGATGCCCCAGAACAGCACCCGGTGCTGATACTTCAGGGGGATCGCCATGGCGGCGAACAACATCGACCACACGAACACGTTGTCCACGCTGAGCGACTTCTCAATGAGATAGCCGCTCATGTACTCGCCGAATGCCTCTCCGCCCCAGACCCCGAGAACGAAGAGTCCGAACACCAAGCCGGTAGCGACCCAAACCCCTGACTCGATACCAGCTTCGCGCGGTGTTGGGGCGTGGGCGTCGCGGTGGCGGTAGAGGTCGATCGCCAACATGGCGAAGACGATGACGCCGAGGACAATCCAGTGCCACGGGTCGACGTCGATCTCGACGAAGTTGTCTCGCGCCTCCGAGGCCAGGATCATCGCCTAAGCATAGGGACCCGAGTCCGGTTGGCGGTGTGGCTAGGCGTGGATCCTGGCGACCGGACGAGGTCGTTGAGGTGGGCGCTCAGGCATCCCCGATGTCATCGTCGAGGTCCTTGTCGCTGAAGAACTCGTCGAGATCCTCGGGGTTGAAGTCTTCGAAGAAACCCTCGAAACGCTCGAAGGACTCCGGATCGAACGTGAAGCCCTCGAGCATGCCATCGAGGTCGCCGAGGTCGAAGTCTTCGAGGAACTGGTCGAGCTGGAAGCCCTTCAACGATTCAGCGTCGAACTCGAACCCACCGAGGAACTTGTCGAGGTCCTCGGGGCTGAAGCCGAAGCCTTCGAGCATCCCGTCGAGGTCCTCTGGATCGAACTCCTCGAGGAACTTCTCGAGATCCTCGGGGTTGAACGCGAAGCCCTTCAGAGACTCACCACCGAACAGGTCGTCTAAGCCATCGAGCTTGAAGCCTTCGAACGGAGTCTCGCCGCCCTCGAGACCGAACTCCTCCATGAACTTCTCGAAGTCCTCGGCATCGAACCCCTCGAGGAAGCCGCCGAGTGCGCCGAGCTCACCACCGAAGAAGCCTTCGAGACCATCGAAACTCTCAGGCAGGTCGAGCTCGTACTCGAACCCGTCCAGGAACTGCTCGATGCTCTCCGGGTCGTCCAGGGATGGCATCAACGCTTCCAACTCCGGCCCGCAGGTCTCTTTGATTTCGAGCGCCAGGGCCTCGAACTCGTCGGACTTGGTCTTCAGGTCATCGAGCGAAACCGGTCCGCTGAGTGACTCGATCGCCGTCTCACAGGCCGGGCTGACACCCTCGACATCCAGGGAAACGATGTAACCGTCGCCCGAAGACTGCACGTCGATCGACAGAGACACGGCGCCATAACCGAGCGTCGCACCGAACTCTTCGTCCGACGACGAACCGGGCTCGTTGTTGTTGTCTTGAGCGGCTTGGGTCGCCGGTTGTGATGCCGGTGTTGTGGTCGGGGAGGGCTGGACCTCGGAGGCGACGACATCTGCAGGCTCGTCATTATCGGGCAGGCCTGGCACATCAATGAGCCCGGCCGCGTACGCACCCGTCAGACCGAAGAGCGTGATTCCTGCGACCATCGCAATACGTGCCGCTGGACGCTGAATGAACGAACGGCGCCTGGAGGACAGATCTGCGACGGGAGCGAGGGGTACCTCGTCGATGTAGGGAGGAGTGGACGGTCGCTCGCTGATGAAGTCGCCAACCCCTGCTCCGGGCGCAACCGGGGGTTTGGCTGTGGCGCGAATCTGATGGAGCACACTCGCGACGTCCTCGCCGCCCTCTGGGGTCCCAGCCCCACTGAGAAGCGCCTCGGCCTCGGAGTCGTTGAACTTCTTGGTTGGTTCGTTGTTGCTCGGTCGTTCGCTCATATCACCGGGGTTATCGTCGGCGGCCGCCATCAGGAGACCCCTTCTTCTTCGATTTTCTTTCGCAGCGCGTTGATGGCCCTTCGCTGGAGCGCCTTAACCGCAGTTGGAGCCTTGCCCAACGCCTGGGCCGTCTGGTCGATCGAGAGGTCGCAGAGCACCCTCAGGAAGATGACGTCGCGTTGGTCAGCAGTTAGGTCCCCGACGAGGCGCATGGCGTTGCTCGTCGCTACTGACCCCGAGTACTGATCGGCCGGGTCCTCGGCTTCGAACGTGTGACCGATCCATTTCTCTTTCGGTCGACGGGATTTCTTGCGGTACTCGTCGATCAAACGACGGCGAGCGATATGAAACACGAAACCCTTGAACTCGGGTTCGGCGCCCCGAAACTCTTGGAGTGATCGAAACGCTTCGGCGAAGACTTCGTTGGCCAACCCATCGGGGTCGACCGCACCACGAGCGGCAGCAAACGCTCTGACGTTGGGGGCGTAGGTCTTGAACAGCCTTTCGTAGGCCCAGGCTTGGCCGGCTCGACCGGCAACGATCGGGTCGGTGCCTGGCGAGCGCGAGGGAACGTCGACGCGGCCCGGCGACCCCGATCCAGATGTGGGGGGCACCACAACCGGCACTCTCGTTGTGTCAGCTGCGTCGGTTGGAACCAGGCCGTATTCGGACTGGCCGGCCGGAAGCGCAGATGGGGGAGCGACACTCGAGTCAGGTTGGGCCGCGGGGGGCTGAAACGTCGACGCCATGCCTTCTAGATCGTCCAATCGGGTTCAGGGGATACCACTAACGCCAAGTTTCTCCGACTTCCGCCGCGATTTATCCGCGCCCGCGTCATCGGCCGAGTTCTCGAAGCACTCCAGCAGTCACTGCGGTTGGCCGGCTGGCCTTACTCTAAGCTCCCTGCCCCGGGAGCCGCAGATGCCTGCGCGGTCAGACCGTGCTGACTCTTGAACCAAGCGGCACCTCTAGCTGAACAAGGAAACCAGATGACAACTGCAGCGACAGAGACGGGTGTAACCAAAGAGCTCAAGCACCATTCCGTGCATGGTCACTTCGTCCACCGGCTAGGTCATGCGATCTACGGACTCATTGTGCTGGTAGCGGTTGTTGGTGATCTGAGTACTCACGACGACGACATGCGCCATGCGATCGTGATTGTGGCGAGCGGGGCAGTCGTGTTGGTCTTCGCCCATAGCTACAGCCAGCTCATCGCGGCGGCATCAATGACTTCCGAAAGCCCTCGGTCGAGGTTGTTCGTGGCCAGCTTGCTCGATCAGTTGGCGCTTGCAATCCCGGCAGCGATCGCGGTGTTCCTGTTCTTCTTGGCCGAAGCCGATGTGATTTCGGACCGAGCGGCCTACAACATCGTGCTTACGGGATCTCTGCTGACTCTGTTCGGCCTCGGTTTGGCGGTTGGGAGACACCGTGGCAAGGCGTGGGTCTGGACGATCTCGGTGGCCATTGCGAACTTTCTCGTAGGTTTCGCCATCATCGGAATCGAGGCGGCGGCCGCCCACTGAGAACCTGCGGGTTCAGCCCGGTACCGTCGTTGGGATCGGGTTGGTCGCTCCATCCACGGCGATCTCGTACTCGGCGCCGTCTTCGAGCTTCAAGGTAAAGCCGACTGGGTTCTCAATTTTCTTGAATGTCTGGTCGCCGAGATCCAACGGAGCAGCCTCCTCGACGACGAGGATCGAGGTGCGGACCTGAGCCAGACCTTGGTTCACGATGAGAACGTGGTGGACGTAGCGCCCGTAGCCAGGGCGGGAGGGCCAGTCTTCGCCGACCTCACGCAGAACCACTGGGAGGACACCTTCCTGGCCACGAAAATGCCGCCGACTGAGCAGCGCCCCGACAAGCAACGAGGCGATGATCCACAGCGGGATCCCCAAAAAGGCCAAAAGTGCCCAGAGCATGGCTAGGCGAGGTCCTGGGCGGCGGCCTCGTCCTCAGCCTCTTTGCGTCCCAGCTTGATGAGCAACATGTCTCGCTGCGCTCGTCCACCTTCGGTACCGAGCAGGTAGCCGAGCGCCGCCGCCAGCATGAGCAAAAACAGTAGAGATACCTTGACCTTCACGGATCCTCCTTGGGTCGGTGCGAACCTACCATGTCGCCCAGGTTCCCAGAACACCCGTCGGATGCCGCCTACATCTGGTCGAGGATTTGGGCCTTCTTGGCCGCGAATTCCTCTTCGGTGAGGACGCCTTGATCGCGTAACGCACCGAGTCGCTCGAGGTCTGCGAGCGGATCGTGGGCGGCGGGAGCCTCGCCGCCTTGCGCTGCGCCTTGCTCGACGTCTTCGGCGGTTCTCGTCTGTTTCTCGATCCCGAGGTCGTTCATCGCCTGCTCGAGCTCTTCGTCGGTCATCTCCTCAGGATCTACGCCAGTGTGCTCCTCGATGCGTTTGGCGTCGCGCGTGCTGAACTTGTAGGCCCCGAAGGCCACGAGGCCTCCAACTAGCATCACGCGGCGGCGACGAACCCGCCGTGCTCGTCTCCTGGTGCGGCGCACTGCGCGGCCGCCACCTCTTCCTGGTCCCGGTCCCCGTCGTCTCATGGTGCCAACCTAGCTGAGTTGCTGCGGCGGCTGCGACCTGGTCCCGATGCGTCACGGCGTGGGCCGGTGCAGATTGGTGAGCCATCTAGGGCGCGATACTGGTGGGGTGCGCAGCTTCTGCATAATTGCGCTGGCCTTGGTCGCAGCCATTGTGACTTCCGCGTGCGGCGGAAGCGGTGAAGAGGGTGAGCTTGCTCAGCCGTCCCTGACTATTGCCACAGCAACAGTGGTACCCACCACCGCTGTTCTCGAGGATCCCAACGCCCCACCAGATGCCACCGCGGTCCCGCTCGTGGAACCCACTGCAACCGAGATCGCGGCGACGCCGCCCATTGAGCGTGTTGAGGAGATGGAGGTCTTCGGCGTCGAGGGGCCAGACGACCTGATCCTGGAACCATCCGCTATCCGGGTGCCATCAGCGATGGTGATCGGTCCAGCCGAGAGCCCTGTTGTGTGCAGCGGGGGCGTCGCCATGTCGCTACCACCTCAGTGTGGCGGCTTCACGCTCGTAGGGCTGGATCAACAAGGTTGGGGCGAGACCCAAGGTGGGACCCACTGGGGCGAGCGCGATCTCGTCTTGTCCTGGCCGCCGGAGGATGGACGGCTCATCGTTTTGGAACAGGCAGCTCCTGTCGCGAGGCCGTCATCATTCGAGAGCCTCCGAGCTCTGCCTCTCGAGTGCGAGGGCCTCGCCCAGGAGAAGCCTCGGCCGATACGCCAGTACGCGAAAACGATCGACCGTGAGGTGTACGGAGGAATGTGGGTCGCCGATAGCGGAGCCTTGGTGATCAATGTGACCGATGACCCAGGATCACATCGTGAGGCACTTCTGCCGAACCGGGCATGTGTGACGCAGGTTCGGCACAACGAGGCCGCGCTCGAGCGGTCCTCAGACCAGCTCAGGTCATTGATGCGGCACGCAGTAGGAATCTCATCGAATTCGCGCGGTCCCGAGCGACTCGATGTCGGGGTCTTCGTCGCGGATCTGGCAACGTTGGAGCTCATCGCCAACGCTGTCACGGAGCCGAGCACGATCCGCGTCATCCCCAGGGCCCAAGTGATCGAGTGACGCTCTAGTTCGGCGAGGCCCCATAGTCGAGGTACGCGCGCCCGGCTCGGGCTGCGGCCTCGCGGCCTGCGGCGTCTTGGAAAGGCGAGATGCCGCCGCGTTCCCAAGCGGTTACCGAGCCCGCTTCCCAGGCGTCTTGGTGTTTCGGCACAACGTGGAACCGTCGTCGCACATCCTCTAGCGACTCTGACGCGTGCGCGAACCAGTCGATCGAAAGGAGGTCCTCACCTCCGGCTCGGGTGCCGGTAAGGAACCCGCGCCTCATGGCGTCGCCCATCCGAGTCGCCATCTCGTCTCCAGCTTTCGACAAGTGTCCGGTCGAGGCTTCGAACAGTCCGGCTCCGGTGGCCATGTTGCCGGTTTCGAACAGACTCAGCACCATGGCCTGAAGCGAAAACGCTTGGGGGTTCTCGTTAGCGGTGGCGATGAAGCTGAAGACCTCGATCTCGCTCTCGACCGTACTGCCGTAGTCGGCGAGAACGTGTACCCAGTCATGCTGGGCGAGAAGGGGAGGAGCTGAACCTGGTTGGCCCGGGTAGGCGAAGCCTCGGGCAGCGTAGAACTCGAACACGCCGAGCCCAAGGCTGTGTGGGGGGCAGTCGGCGAGTGTCGCCCATCGAGCAGCGAGGTCTTCGTCGTTCTGGACCGCTTGCCAGGCGGATTCCAGCTGACGTTCTGTTTGCAACGAGTCGGACTGTTCCCACGCACCCTCGTAACCCGATCGCTGGAAGTCCTCGAGTGCGGCGTTGCGCGACCCTTCCGCAAGATTGCTGGTCACCGAAAGCATGTCGTCTTGCACCCCCAGCGCCTTGGAGTACGCCTCGAGTCGGTCCTGAGTCTCTGGCGGTATGTCTTCGAGGAGGAGAGCGCCGATCAACATGACGTGGAGAATCCGCGTACGCCAGGGCGCGGCTCGTTGCGCCAGAGCATGGGCGAGTTCGTCTGGAGTTGTCTCGGGGAGGGCATCAAGATCGAAGCTGTACCCCGTCATCGAGTAGGTGATCGCTGCGAGCGTCACCGCCTGCAGGTCGCTCAGCTGACTGACTCCGCCGAGTGCCTGGGCGAAAGCGCCGCTGACAACACGAACCTCCTCTTCGGACGGGTCGTCCCAACTTGCTTCTTCATTCGATGGGGCGGGGCTGGCCATGAGACTCCTCGGGGGTGTTTGCGCAGCGCATCTTGGTCGCTCCGGCGCTGCCTTGCTCGGTGTTACTTGTGCTTGCTGCTTGTGGATCTTCTGTTTCGGACGTTCGGCTGAGCTCAGGACCGCGCATCTACTCGGGGTTGCGCATTTACTCGGGCTTGCGCATTCTTTCGGGTAGCGCATTTACTTGTTTACACAACTAACATAACACGGTGGTATAGTTGTGTAGGCAACTACATGTGTTATCCCCATTAACGAACGACCTCCACACGTACCGAAAGGAAATCGGAAAGTGTCACCTAGGACAGTTCAGACCATCACGGGCTACTCACGAATCGACGGGGTTGTGCCGGGCGTGCGGGGGCAACGCTCGCTTCCCACCCGTGACCTCGGGGTAGTCGATCCGTTCGTGATGCTCGATCACATTGGCCCCGAGAGGCTCCCGGAGGACTTCTATGTCTCCGGTCACATGCACCCGCACCGCGGCTTCGAGACGTTGACGATGATGTTCGAGGGAAAGATGTTCCACGTCGACTCCGCAGGATTCCGAGAAGAACTGGCTAGTGGTTCCACGCAGAACATGGTGGCCGGTTCGGGTATTCAGCACGGTGGTGACATGGCGGCGGACCCCGACACCAACGTCTTCCACGAGGTGCAGCTGTGGGTCAATATGCCGGCGAGCACGAAGATGGAACCACCTTCGATCGCCAGTGCGCGCGCCGGCAACAAACCGCGCATCCATTTCGACCACTACGAACTCGAGGTGATCACCGGCACGATTGCTGGTGAAACGAGCCCGCTCCGCACCACACAACCCACAACGATCGCCCACATCCGTACGAAGGGTGCCGGTCCGGTTGTGGTGGAGGGCATCGATCCGAAATGGAACAGCCTCTTGTATGTCCTGAAGGGTTCGGTCTCGGTCGGAGGTGCCGTGATCGAGTCGTACCAGACCGTGCTGTTCGCGAACGACGGTGACACTGTGGAGTTCGAGGCCACTGATCCCGGTTCGGAGATTCTCCTCATGGCGGGACAGCCGATCGGAGAACCGATAGCCATGGGAGGGCCTTACGTCATGAACACGCGTGCAGAGATCGAACAGGCCGAGTCCGACTTCGCCGCCGGCATGTTCGAAAACGTCACCCTCGGCCAACACTCCTGATCCCAGGTTCGGCCCCAGCATCCCGAGAGCGTTGCCCCTTCGCCCACAATGACGCCTCGAACCGGGCAGGCGATGAGCGATTCTGTTAGCCGGTCTTGTGCCTGGAGGCGGAGCGATGGACTGGGTCGAGTCGCTTAGCGAGCGAAGCGAGCCTCCGCGGCCTGCGTGGCCAGGAACGCCCCGAACGGAGTGGATTGCAGAGCGCTTTCCGGATCGCGATGTTTCGCCAGAGGCGAAACTCGGTTAGTGAGCGAAGCGAGCGGCGTGGACCGTACTGGACTTGAACCAGTGACCTCTCGCGTGTGAGGCGAGCGCTCTAGCCAGCTGAGCTAACGGTCCGGGACGTCGTACCCTATCGCGGCCGCCGCCGCTGCGAACTCGACGGCTTGGGGGTACAGCTAGCCTGCCAACGGTGGCGATCCTGCGAGAAGCTGATCCACGTATCGGGTGTCTGGCCATACCGCTCAGTGCGTTGGGTGGTTTCATCGTTTTCACCCTCGTTGCGGCGGCTGTTGGACTCGGGGCCGGCGTGTCGGGTGTTGTGGGCCTCGTCGGTGCAGTCGTGGGAGTGGCGGTGGCGATAAGGATGCTGCGCAGAGGCGGCGAACGGCCCGTGTGAGCTGGGGTTTTCCGAACGTTACGAAAATCGTCACGTAGTGGGCGGGAACTTGTGGGGCACTGGTAGCCGTCGTAGCCGCCATGACGAACCGAAACGTAGTATCCGGGCGGGTGGCCACGGCTTTGGTCACAATACTGGCGTTGATTGCGGGAGCTTGTGCTGGCGATGACGACGACAGCTCTGTCAGCGAGGTATCGGAGGTAAGCGGCGAGGAAGGCTTGTTCTCGGCTGTCGAACCCGGAGGTTCCGGCGACGGGGGCAGCCGCTCATCCGATGCCGAAGCGAACCTAGCGCCTCGCCCGGGCACCGGTGACGTGAGCGCTGGTGATGGAGCCAGCGATCCGGTGGCTGAGTCAGCGCTCGGCGAGGCCGACTTGGGTGGGCGAGCGGCGGCAGCCCCCGAGGCTGAGACCGCGATGGCAACGAGCGGTGGTCTGTTTGCCCAGGACTCCACTTCCCCGGAGCCGGTTCCGCCGCCTCTCGACGATCACTTTCGAAACTATGGCGTTCGTGACTTCGTAGACACCGACGACGACCCGATCTCGACTTTCGCGCTCGACGTCGACACCGGCGCCTACACGGTTGCCCGGCAGTACCTGGACAGTGGACAGCTACCTCCGGTTGATTCGGTTCGAGTCGAGGAATATGTCAACGTGTTCGACTACGACTACGACGAGCCTCGCCGAAACGCGCTTGGGGTCAGTCTCGATGGTGGACCAAGTCCCTTCGATGACGACAACTACCTGGTGCGGATCGGCGTTCAGAGCGACCGCCTCGACGACGACGACCGGCCGGTTGCGGCGTTGACGTTCGTGATCGACACATCGGGCTCCATGGAGCAAGGCGGCCGGTTGGAGTTGGTCAAGGAGGCATTGGAAGAGCTTGTCAGTGAGCTGGAGGACAACGACACCATCGCGATCGTTGAGTTCGACGATTACCCCAGCGTCGTTCTCGAGCCGACTCGAGTTCGAGACGACGGCGTGATCTACGACTCGCTCGACGCCCTCAGGCCGGGCGGTTCCACGAACGTCGAGGGGGGTCTCGCTCTCGGATACGACCTCGCTCGCGAGACACTCGATGACGATCAGGTCAACAGGGTCATCCTGTTGAGCGATGGTGTGGCCAATGTTGGACTCGTCGATCCCGACGGGCTGGCTCGCATGATTCGAGACGACGCGGATCGCGGAATTCAGCTGTTGACCATCGGGGTCGGTATGGGCAACTTCAACGATGAACTCATGGAGCAACTTGCGGATCAGGGCGACGGGTTCTACGCATACGTCGATACCGACGACGAGGCTGAGCGCTTGTTCGAGGACAACCTCACCGCCACGCTCGTCACCCTGGCGATAGACGCGAAGATCCAGGTCGAATTCGATGAGGACGTCGTTGAGGAGTACCGGCTGATCGGTTTCGAGAACCGGGGCGTTCTCGACAGTGACTTCCGCAACGACGATGTGGATGCCGGAGAGATCGGGGCCGGGCACCAGGTCACCGCTATCTACGAGGTGGAGCTGCGGCGCGGCTTCGAGCCGGGCGATCGCGAGGATATCGGCGAGGTCCACCTCCGCTGGGAAGAGCCGGGGACTGGGGAGATCATTGAAATCGACGAAGAGATCGAGCTGGACGATGTCGAGGAGTCATGGCGCGAAACGTCTGATTCGTTCAAACTCGCAGTTGTGGCAGCAACTTTCGCCGAGGTACTCAGGGCCAGCCCATTTGCTTCGGACATAGACCTTGATGATCTCGAGGAAGAGGTCGAAAACCTGGCGGATCGAACTCGGAATCGAGCTGTCGACGGCTTGTTGGAGATGGTCGAAACGGCCGAACGCCTCGTGTAGGCGGGCGGGCGGTGTGCAACGGGACCGAGGGGTCCTGGCCGATGTTGCTCCACGCCTGAGGTTGGAGTGATGTTTCATGACGTGTAGATATATTTCATATGCAACTGGTGGTGCGCACATGTCGGCTGGAGGCTCCTGGCTGCCTAGGAGGACCTCACGGCGATGGATGCCCGCGCCCGACGCAGTACCACCAGTCCTGTGAGGCCGAGTTGAAGATCGATGGCGTCACTGCGGCGACCACGGTCGGAGACCTGGCCGAGGCTTTGGCGGCATGGCTCCTTGGGGATGACCGTGCTTGGCATCCGGCGGGGGCGTTGTCGGTTGACGGCCGCTCAGTCGCTGCGGCTGACTCGCTGGCGATGGCGGGTGTGGTGTCGGGTTGCACGTTCGAGATCAGTGGATGCAGAAAGCCGGGTAGGTCGCCTGGCACCGATGTCGCTTCGCGTGACGAGGTAGGGGCATTCGAGCTTGTGGTCACCGCCGGCCTCGATGCGGGCCTGAAGTTCGAGGTGAGCGCGGGAGCGCATTCCATTGGATCAGCGCCGACGACCGCGACGTCGGTCTCGGCCCCCACCTTGTTTGCCGCGCAAGCATCGGTCCGATGTGGCCCCGGCGGGCTTCAAGTCGTCGATCTCGGCTCTGCTCGAGGACTACTCGTCAATGGCGTGGCCGTTCACTCTGCTCTTGTGGCGAACGGCGATCTGATTCAGGTCGGGACCACCGAATTGACGGTCGCCTCCCGACTTTCGAACGAGCCGAGCTGGGAGGTTGGCCACTCTTCGACCTGGCACGACGGGGTGGTGGTATTCAGCCGCTCACCCAGACCTGCCGAAGTCGAAGCGATGGCCACGATCGAAGTGCCCGACCCACCCGCCGACCCACCGGGTCGTGGTTCGTTGAGCCTGATCTCGCTGATCGCGCCATTGGTGGTGGCCGGGGCGATGGTTTGGGTGACCGGCAGCCTGCGGTACGCGCTGTTTGCCCTTCTGAGTCCGTTGACGATGATCGCCAATGGGGTCGCCGCACGTCGCCGCCGGAAGCGGGAGGCTCGGTTGAGCGTCCGGGACTTCGGGGTGGCACTACGGGAGTTCGAGGACGCGCTCGTCGAGGCGGCGGTGGGCGAGAGGCGCCGCAGGCGTCGTCGTCACCTGGACGTCGCAGAGGTCCTCGATCGCGCTCTACGGTTCAGCTCCAATCTCTGGGAACGACGGCTGTACAGCGACGTCGCGTCTGTGCAACTGCAACTGCGACTGGGCACCGGGCCCGTCGATTGGGATCCGCCAGTCGATTCGCGAAGGGTGGCGGCCCACAAGGAGCTTCGAGCAGCCGTCCGGAGCGCCGGCCGGATCGATCAGTGTCCCGTCAGCGTCGATCTGGGTCCCGGCCATTGTGTGGGTCTGGTGGGCGACAGACCCGCAGCGCTGGCGGTGGCGCGTTCGCTTCTGACCCAAGCCGTTGTGTTTTACGGGCCCGCAGATGTCGAAGCAACGATCGTGACCGCTGAGAACGGGGCACGCGATTGGGATTGGGCAAAGTGGCTGCCACACGTGACCGCCCCGGGGCACCCGGCGAGGATCGGTCCGGTCGCCGGCCTCAACCACTTGAGCGCGCTGGCATCACGCCAGGCCGACGGACCTGGTCCCGCGGACACGTTGCCACCATCAACGACCACGCGTCCGGCCCACCCACTGGTCATCGTCGATGACGAGTTGTTGGTGGTCGGTCGAAACGACGAGGTTCGACGTCTTCTTCGCGGCGATTTCGGTCCCACCAGCGTTCTGGTCCTGTCCAGCACGGCGTCCAAGCTCCCGGCCGCGACAACATCGATTGTTCACCTGGCCGACGATGAGGGAAGGGGTCGGCTCGAGCATGTCGATGGCCGCGGCGCCGATATTGAGCTTGCTGTCGCGGGTATCGGCGAATCCGTGGCCCGGCGAGCAGCCCGGGCGTTGGCTCGTTTCGAGGATCCCGACGTTGTAGTGCCCCGATCGTCGCTTCCCCGTCGCGTTTCGATAACGGACGTCGTGTCTCCAGCGGAACTCTCGCCCAGCGAGATTCTGCGACGGTGGGGAGGGAGGCCCCCATCGCCAGAACTCTCGGCCGTTGTTGGTGTCAGCGACGGCGGGCCTTTCTCGTTGGACCTCGTCGCCGATGGGCCTCACGCACTTGTTGCCGGCACGACTGGAGCGGGTAAGTCGGAGCTGCTGCGAACAATTGTGGTTTCGATCGCGATCCAGGCGAGCCCGTCTGAGGTCACGTTCGTGCTCGTCGACTACAAGGGGGGAAGTGCGTTCGCCGAGTGCGTCGACCTGCCGCACACGGTCGGCATGGTGACCGACCTCGACGGTCACCTCAGTCGTCGGGCGCTGGCATCGCTCCACGCCGAGACGCGTCATCGCGAGGAGTTGTTGGCGAGCGCCGGCGCACGCGATATCGAGGACTACCGGCGACTTGGGTCTCCCGAAGGGACGATGCCACGCCTGGTGATCGTGCTCGACGAGTTCGGCGCCATTGCGACTGAGCTGCCCGACTTCCTCGATGCTCTGGTTGGAGTAGCTCAGCGGGGTCGAAGCCTCGGCTTGCACCTGATCCTGGCGACTCAACGCCCGGCAGGTGTCGTCGGTCCGCAGATCAAGGCCAACACCAACCTCCGCATCGCGCTGCGAACTCAGGACGGCCAGGACTCGTCCGACGTCATCGGGTCTGTCGCCGCAGCCGAGATAGACCGGCACGCGCCTGGCAGGGCACTCGTTCGCAAGGGTCCGGGGGAGACCGAACTGGTGCAGGTGGCATCGGTGTCAGAGAGTGCCGCGATCCGAGGTGCCGGTATCCGAGTTGAGCGCTTTGGAGTCGCGGCGGAGTCACCGCAACAAACTGCTAAACAGGAAACAGCGCAGTCGGACGTCCTTGGCGGCATCGTCGACGCAATCAGCGATGCGTTCGAGAAGTCGGGGTTGCCTGCGCCGCGCGCTCCGTGGCTGCCGCCGCTGCCGGAGCAGCTCGACCATCATGCCCTGCATGGCTGCGAGCCTGTGGGCTCTGCGGCCGCCACCGAGCGCGTGCCGATCGCTCTGGCCGACCTCCCGGGCGGACGGAGCATCGAGCCTATCGATTGGGGTCTGTTGGACGGCAGTATCGGCTTCTTCGGTAGTGGTGATGATGTCAGCGACGCAGTGGCGTCGGCAGCACTTTCGATGGCCGCCCGTTTCTCTCCCGACCGGCTGCACATCTACGGATTGGAGTGGTCACTTGGCCGATTGCGCCCGCTACAGGAACTCCGACATGTCGGAGCTGTGGTCTCGGCTACCGAGACTGAGCGGCTCGGTCGGCTGGTGGGGGTCCTTGCGGCCGAAATCGAACGACGTCGGTGCGCCCCAACGGATGAATCCGATGACCGCAGCGCCGGGATTCTGTTGCTGATTGAGGGTTTGGACCGCTTCGTGGCGGAGTCCAACGCTGTCGGCTGGTCCGAGCACCGCGCGACATTGGAGCTCATTTTGGCTGAGGGTCCACGCGTCAACCTCGTGTGCGTAGCGAGTGCGTCGCGTTTGGGGTCGGTGCCGTCTCGCGTTCTGGCTCACCTGCCGACCCGGTTTTTGTTCGCGCATGCGGACCGGAACGACTTCGCATCGGTTGGCCTGCGAGATCGAGACCTGCCGAAGTTCGTCACCGGTCGTGCGCTTCGCGCAAGCGATGGGGTGGTGTGCCAGCTGCCCTCCTTTGACAGCACCGAGCGCGGCATCGAGAGAGTTGCTGCCAGGTGGGAGGGGTCGGCATCGACGGCTGATCGAATCGAACCGCTCCCAGCGGTTCTGGCCGTCGACGAGGTCGCTGGAGTGACCGCCGAACCGCAGCCGTACGGGCTGCCGGTAGGTCTCTCCGCCGGGTCGCGTGAGGTCGTCTCGCTCGTGATCAGGCCTGGCTCTCATGCGTTGGTCGCAGGCGCACATGGCAGCGGTGTATCGAACACTCTGCTCCTCCTGGCCGCCATGTTCAGGACCCTGGATGCAGAGGTGGTCGTGGTTGCGGTCGGCCCAGCCGGGTCGGGCATCCTCGAGTCACGGACGGAGTTCGATGCGTCGGGTTCGGTCGAGGAACTCGAGCATGTTCTCGACGCTGCATCCGGGGACCGTGAGCGAAGGTGGGTCGTTCTCGTGGATGACGCTCACCTGACGTACGGAACTCCTGCACTCGATGGGGTCCTGTCGCAGTCCCCGCACTGTTCGGTTGTCGCGGGAGCGCCCGCAGACCAATTGCACGGAAGGTTTGACCACTGGACACGCCGGGTTCGGCACTTCGGAAACGGCTTGTTGCTCCAGCCCAGACTCGAAGCCGACGGCGATCTTCTCGGCGTTCGCCTGCCCCGGCAGCTATCGGTGCCTTCAGCTCCCGGCCGCGGGTTCTTGGTTCGGGCCGGTCGAGTCGATCTGGTGCAGATCGCCCTGGCCGATTGCGGCCAGGGCCGGGTCGAAGCTTGATGCCGCAAGGTCCATGCCGCCCGAAGACTCGCTCGTTGGGGTGTGGTAGGTGTGAAATTTCATATGGTTTTGATATCTTTCAATCAGGCTCGCATGGGAGTCCTCGCTGACCACTCGTTCCCCTGCCCGGAGACTGCAATCCGCAGGCTCCGACTTGGCAGTTCAGCTGCGAAGAGCCGGCTGAACAATCACGAGCAGGAGGCAAGAATGCCAGCACAGATCGGCGGAGCCATCGCTGATATCGAGTCGGTGCAAGCGCGCCTGGTGGAGGCCGGTGCCGCATCACAGAACCATGTGGGCGAGGTATCAGCCGATGTAGCGCGCCTCCAGGGTGAAATCGACGATGTAACGCGGACACTGCAACACCTCTTCGATGAACGTGCGGCAACACTCCTGGCCGAGATTGCCCGGGCCACCCGTTCGTTGGAGAGCGCCGACTGGGACGGCGCGAGCCGTGAGGCTGCCGCGGCGGCCGAAGCTCAACTCACGGCGGACTTGAACCGCACGGTCGAATCCGGGCGTGCGGGCGTCGAGGCCCTGGGGAACGCGATGAGGCAACAGGTCAGCTCGTTCCACACCGACGTTTCCAATGACTTCGGAGCCGTCATGACTCGTATCACCGAGTCCTACAGCGAGCTCGCACGTGGCGCCGAGATGTTCGCGCGGAACCTTGCCGAAGCTGACCGAACGATCTCATTCGGCTGAACCCAGGCGGCAGGCCGCGATGGTCGGTCGGCGCCGGAGCGACGTTTTACCCAGAGAGTTCGTGTCGGGCTCACGGCTGTCGGGCATGATTGGCCAATGGACCTCGGACTGGTGGACATCCGCATCCTCGGCTGTCTTGTCGAGAAGGAGCGCACGATTCCCGACAACTATCCGCTCTCCACCAATGCCTTGACGAACGCCTGCAACCAGTCGAGCAACCGCGACCCGGTTGTGTCCTACGAGGAAACCGAGGTCGACCAGGCGATGTTGGCGCTGAGAACATCGGGCCTGGCACGGACGGTGACGGGAGGTCGAGCCAACAAACACCGCCATGTTCTGGACGAAGCATGGGGTCTGTCGTCCGCCGAACTTGCACTACTCGCTGTGCTCTTCCTCAGGGGGCCACAAACCATCGGCGAGTTGAGGACTCGGACGGACAGGATGCACCAGTTCGACGATCTCGACCAGGTCGAGACGACGCTCGCCTCGATGGCCGATGGAGATGAGCCGTGGGTGGCCAAGCTGGACCGGGTACCAGGCCAGAAGGAACGACGGTGGACCCATCTTTGTGATGGAGACCTCAGTGATGGGCCGGCGACGACAAGAACAGGCGACGCTGCCATGGGTCACCGGGCTGTTCGAGAGGACCGCGCTGGAGTGGCACACGAATCGTCTGCCACTTTGCCGGGATCCGGAGCGCTTGCGCCCGCAGATGAACCAGCGCCACAGGGAGCCGGCCGCGACGCGGAGGTCGAGGCGCTCGCGGCTCAGGTTGCAGAGCTGCGCGCGGACGTCGATCGTCTCTATGAATTGCTCGGCGAGACACCGGAACGAGATGTCTGATCGCCCCACAGTTGGGGCAATCGCGATCGTCATCGCCGGCGGGCCGCCGCCCACCTCTGGCGTCCTGCGCCGCCTCCCCGAGACCGATCTCGTCATCGCCGCCGACTCCGGACTTGATCACGGGAGGGCACTTGGTCTCAAGCCCACGATGGTCATCGGTGACTTGGACTCGGTGTCCGCTGATGGCCTCCACTGGGCCCAGGAGATCGGGGCTGAGATAGTCGAGCACTCGATCGACAAAGATGCGACCGACCTCGACCTGGCGCTCCAGGCAGCGGCGGAACTCACTGATGACATAGTTGTCGTCGACTCTGGCCTCGGGCGTCTCGATCACGTGCTGGCGAATCTGGCGCTGCTCGCATCGCCTAGATTCGCGTCGACTCGGGTGACTGCCTATGTCGGAGCGGCGACGGTGAGTGTGGTTCGTACTCACCGAGTCGTTGCTGGGCGACCAGGCGAGGAATTCACCCTCCTGGCCGTCAGTGGCCCAGTCGAGGGCCTGACCGTGGAAGGTGTGCGCTGGCCGCTCAACGATCACTACCTAGAACCCGGGTCGACCCTGGGTGTCAGCAACGTCTTCGAGGCCACCGAAGCAACGATTACGGTGAAGAGCGGGGTCGTGTTGGTAGTGCAACCTTGGCCCGAAGAAGGCCGGCCGGAAGCGCCTGTAGACGGCGGGAGCGCGGCGTCTACAGGGTCCTAGATCTCTGACTGTGACGGCCTGGCGCCAACGCCTAGGCGCCTCTCGCAGCCCACCGGTCGCCGTGGCGCTCAAGTACCACCGACAGTCCGAAACACTCGCTCAGCGCTGGCCCGGTCAAGGTTTCCTCGAGGGCCCCTTGGGCCATGACTCGCCCGTCGCGCAGCATCAAAACGTGGGTGAAACTCGGCGGAATCTCCTCCACGTGATGGGTGACAAGCACAGTCCCGGGTGTGGAGCTGTCGTGGGCCAGGGCAGCGAGGCTCGTTATGAGCTCCTCCCGGCCGCCCAGGTCGAGCGCCGCCGTCGGTTCGTCCAACAACAACAAACCGGGATCGGTCATGAGTGTGCGGGCGAGCAGGACTCTCTGACGTTCACCCGAGGAAAGCTGGGCGAACGGTTGGTTCGCCAGGCGCCCAACGCCCAACCTTCCCAGGAGATCCGCGGCTCTTCGTTTGTCGGCGTCGTCGTACTCGTGCCACCAAGGTTCGAGAGCGCCGTTCTTTGCGCACATGACGATCTCGGTGGCGGTCAGCTGCGGGCGCAGCAGGTCGGCAAACCCGGCGCTGGTGAAACCCACCAGGTGTCGAAGCTTGCGGATGTCGACGCGGCCAAGGCGATGGCCCAACACTTCGACCTGGCCGCGGGTCGGGTGCAGGTACAGGCTGGCGATTCGCAGGAGGCTGGTCTTGCCAGAGCCGTTCCGGCCGAGAATGACCCACCGCTGATCAGCTTCGACTGTCAGGTCGATGCTGTCGAGGATCCGGCGTTCTTCTCGGTCGAGGCCGACTGCCTGTAGTACGAGTGGGGTTGGGCTCATGTTGTGCGGTGGCGGTTCCAGGTTTCGTACATGTCGGCGTAGTAGCC
>JBPCTU010000497.1:0-9032 GCA_051011515.1 Acidimicrobiales bacterium | reverse complement strand
CTACCCAGGAACTCATCGAGCTCTTCCGAGAGCAGCATGTACACGTGAGCGGGCTTGTCGATATGGCCGGCATCAGCCATACGGCGGCCGAGCTCGTTGAAGCACATGCGAGCTTCGTGCAGGGTCCGGATGTTGTAGCTCTTGGTCCGTTCACGGGCCGACATCCAGACCGTCGCAGAGTCCATCGCCGCCTGAAACGTGCCCAATGCCTCCGCATCACCGGCGAGCACCCTCTCGATCTCAGCGCGCAGACGTGCTCGCTCTGCGGTGCTGTGTTTCAGCGCAGCGATGGGGTCGGCCTCATCGCCTCGAAGCCGCATGACATCGAGCTGGGCGTACGCCAGCCCCGGGGTGGTCTCATAGGAGCTGGCGGCGATGTCCCACTCGTTTGGCCCCCGACCACCGTGCTCGTAGAGAAATGCATCCAAGCCGTCGGCGAGGTCGGTGCCTTCAATGCGCTCAGCGAGCCCGTCGAGACCGGCGTCGAATACAGCGGTGAGCTCGGCTGAATTCCGAACCAAGCGGGAGAGGGCCCAGAGTTGTTGCGCAATGCCAGCGGAATCCACGTCTCCCAACCCGGACAACAGGGCAGCCACATCAGTGCTCCGGCCGATGCCATCGGCCACCGCAGCGATTGCTCCGGAGGGCAGCGATGCTCCCACCGTCACCCAAGCGTGTTGTTCGAAGTTGGACACCACGTCTGGCTGCACCGATCGCGCCCGAGCCACGAGTGCCTCGTTGCTCAACTCCGCCAGGTCTGGGCGGCTGTCCCGAAGCTCAGCGGCACGTGCCTTCTGCTCGTCTGCTGGGTCGTGACGCACGCCCGACATCACGTAGGCCATGGTTTCAGCGAGCTTGGCCTCGTGTTCGGGACTCTCGTGCCAGTCCTTGGGTTCGTATGGCGGGACGTCGGGGCGGTCGTCGAAGTACGCCTTGTCGATCGCTTCGGGTGTCGCGCCGGGCATCCGTACGCCCATCAGGCGCGGCTGGGTCAAGGAGTTGTAAAAGTAACCACCGAACATCCCGAACGTCTCGGGCGGCTCTCCGTACTCGTCTGCGTCGAACACTCCGAAGCTGACGAACGCGTCACGACAACCGAGCACGACTCCTTCTTCCCAGCCGAACGTCCAGCCAAGTGGGCTCACAGGGTCGCGCAAGACCTCACCAGCGTTTGCACGGGTGTAGTCCGGAAAACGCTCCGTCGGAGTGCGATCGGTGATCCAGCGATCATTCAGCATCATGTACCTCGAACTTGCTCGCGGGCGGTCCACAGCGGGAACCGTCGTGGCCATACGTGGAGCAGAATAACCGCCAACGCATCAACTTCGAGGTGTCTCAGCTGCTCAGCCGACACCTTGGACAAGAGAACTCCGCGCCACCAGACAGCGCAGCGCCATACTGGATCCGATGGACCTGTCGACCGAACTGCGAGTCTTCCTGACTCACTCACCCGAAGACCTCGCTGCGTACTTCGGCCGGGCCCTGGCCCCGCTATCGGAAGTCGCCACCGTTGTCCACAATCCGACCGAGCGCGACTTGACGACACCCGAGCTGTTGGAAGCATCAGCGGGTTGTCACGTGATAATCGCTCACCGATCGACACCTGGTGAAGCTGAGCTCTTCGAGTCACACGCCGACCTCATCGCCTTTCTGCGAACGGCAGTGGACATCTCGACGATCGACGTCGATGCTGCCTCGCGCGCCGGCGTTGGCGTCGGCCACGCCGAGAAGAGCTTTGTTCCATCGACGGCCGAACTGGCACTCGGTCTACTGCTCGACGTCTGGCGCGGCATCGCCTCGTCAACACACGACTACCGCAGAGGGACCGAGCCTCCCCAGCGGCCAGGACAGCAACTGCGAGGGAAGGTCGCCGGAATCATCGGTTATGGAGCGATCGGATCGTATCTGGCCGAGATCCTCTCGGGCTTGGGCATGCGCGTCGTGGTTCACGACACTGCCGACGTGGATTTGGCAGCGGGGCTCGAGCCCGTAGGGTTCGACGAGCTGCTCAGTTCCTCGGATGCGGTCTTCCCGCTTGCTCCGGCATCACCCGAGACAATCGATCTGATCGACGAACGAGCCCTCTCGGTGATGCGTCGCGGATCTGTCTTGATCAACGTGTCACGAGGCGAGCTGGTCGACGAGACGGCGGTTCGAGACGCTCTCGACGCCGGGCATCTCGCCGGGTTCGGTGCCGACGTCGGCCGTGCTCCTGATCAGCGTCCCTCCGCCTTCCTGGCGGAACGAGCCGACGTCGTGGCCACGCCTCACCTGGGTGGCCTGACCCCCGAGAACGCGGATGCGCAGGCGATGAGCGCTGTGGAGCAGGTAAGCGCGCTGGTACGGGGCGAGATTCCACCGCGCATCGTCAACCTCGACCAAGCCGACCGGCTTCGAGGCTGGCTGGCCGGGTGATCTGCGACACCCACATTCACTTTTACGACAGGCAGTACCCGGCTGCGCCCGCGGCAGTTCTGCGGCCGCCAGACGCCTCCATCGTCGACTACCAGCAGGTCCAGCAGACACTGGACCTTGACCGGGTCGTAGTCGTGCAACCGACCACGTACGGACTCGACAACACTTGCCAACTCGAGGCGGTCGCCGAAATCGGGCCAACCGCCAGGGCCGTGGTCGTCATCGACGCGGCGACGGCCACTCCGGCGACCCTCGAAGAACTGACGCGGCTGGGGGTACGAGGAGCCCGATTTCACATGTTGCCCGGAGGCGCGGTCGGCTGGGACGAACTCGAGCCAGTAGCCGCGGCTATTGCTCCGTTCGGGTGGCACATCCAGATTCAGCTCAACGGCCATGAGTTGGGCGAGCGGCTCGAGCGGCTTGTCTCGCTCCCCTGCGGCTTGGTGGTTGACCACATCGGCCGGTTCATGCCACCGGTCGAGCCGGAGACTCCTGCCTTCGCGGCTCTTCTCGCGTTGGTCGCTGCGGGAGCCCATGTGAAGCTGTCGGCGCCATACGAATCGGCGAACGATCCCCAACACCGCTACGAAACTGTAAGCACTTGCGTCAACGCTCTGGTCAGTACGGCACCGGATCGGTTGCTGTGGGCGACAAACTGGCCTCATCCGGGACAGTCTGATCCTCCAGACCCGGAGACCCTGCGTCGACTTCGAGATCGTTGGCTGCCGACCGAGGCCCTGAGGCACCAAGTCCTGGTCGAGAATCCTTCAGCGCTCTACGAGTTCTAGGCTCGGTGGCGAAGCAACCAACGTCCTCATCCACCATCGCCGCGAAAGGTCCACCATGTCGACGAATCAGGCGAATCCCGCAGCAGCCCCACACGCGGAATACGCAACGTATCCATCATTGGTCGATCGAACCGTCTTGATCACCGGTGGTGCTGACGGGATCGGAGCAGGCATTGTCCAAGAGTTCGCCCTGCAGGGGGCCAAGGTCGCCTTCCTCGACCTTCAGGCCGACAAGGCGGAGTCGGTAACGCAGAAATGCGTGGACCTCGGAGCGCCACACGCTCCCCTACACCGCATCGTCGACCTCGTCGACATAGCAGCCACCCAGGCGGCAATCACCGACCTCGCCTCGGAAGTCGGCGGATTCGCGGTCCTGGTGAACAATGCCGCCAACGATGAGCGACACAGCTGGGAGGACGTGACGGTCGAATACTGGGACGATCGGCTGAACACCAATCTCCGCCACTACTTCTTCGCCATTCAAGCGGTTGCCCCACAGATGCTCGAGCAAGGACTCGGATCGATCATCAACATCGGCTCGTCGAGTTACATGATGCAGGAGGACTTCTTCCCGGGATATGCGATCGCCAAGTCCGGGGTCGAGGGGATCACCAGGACGATGGCGCGCACCTTTGGTCCGAATGGCGTCCGAGTGAACACGGTGCTCCCAGGATGGGTCGCGACTGAACGTCAGCTGGACAAATGGTGGACCGCGGAAGGCGAGGAACAAACCCTCCAGGATCAAGCAATCAAGCGCCGCATCTATCCGCGCGAGTTCGCCCAGATCGTCCTGTTCCTTGCCGCCGACGACGGCGGAGCATGCACGGCTCAACAGTTCCTCATCGACGGCGGACGCCGCTAAGCGGGCAAATGCGCCGTCTGGAATTCCTGCATAGGATTCCCCAAGCCCGCCAAGGATCATGAGGAGCCAGCATGCCCGCACCAGACATCTTGTCGCCGGAGTACGCCTCCGACCCGTACCCGCTGCTCGACGAACTACGCGAGGACTACCCCATCACGTTCAACGAAGGGCTCCAGAGCTGGGTCCTCTCTAGGTACGAGGACGTCGAACACGCGTTGAAATCGCCCGCGTTCACAACAGAGAACTACGGCTGGCAGCTAGAGCCGGTGCACGGCCACACGATCCTTCAGATGGAGGGCCCAGATCATCGGCGAACTCGCGGGATCATCACTCCCGCTTTGCGAGGCGACAACCTGCGCGAGAACTTCGAATCGATCGTGGTCGACAACGTCGAGGCGCTGATCGAGCCCTGGAAGAACGAAGGCCACGTCGACCTGGTCAAACAGTTCACCCAGAAGCTTCCGATGAGCGTCATCTTGGACATCCTCGATCTCGACCCCGAGATGAAGCCAACCGTCCACATCTGGTACAACGCGATCCACGACTACTTCACGAACATCTCCGGCGACGAAGAAGTTGCTGCTGCGGGGCTGCGAGTCAAAGAAGAGCTCCAGGAGTACATGCTTCCGCTCATCCAGGAGCGCCGCGACAACCCAGGGGACGATCTGATCAGCCAAATCGTGCATGCCGAGATCAACGGCGAACGCATGAGCGATATGGAGATCAAGTCGTTCGTGAGCTTCCTGTTGGTCGCGGGGAGCGAATCAACTGATCTCCAGATCTCCAACATGTGGCTCCGGCTCATGGAGAACCCCGACCAGATGGCGGCGGTGCGAGCGGATCGCAGCTTGATCGGCTCGGCTTTCGCAGAGTCCCTTCGACATACGCCGGCGGTACTGATGATCATGCGTCAGGCGAGCCAGGACGTGGAGTTCCACGGCGAGACGGTTCCGGCTGGTGCCACCGTGACGTTGATGTTGGCTGCAGCCAATCGGGATCCGCGTAAGTTCGAGGATCCCCAGCGTTTCAATCTGTTTCGCGACGAACTCGACGCCGAAAAGGAACTCACGGGCGCGGCTTCGCACACAACCTTCGCCCTCGGTCGCCACTTCTGTATCGGCACCCGCCTGGCAGCGCTCGAAGCTGAGACTGCCACCAACCACCTACTGGACGTCATGGACAACATCGAGTTCACCAACGGCGTACCTCCCAAAGAAGAGGGCAACTTCGTTCGGGCCCCGAGAACATTCCCCCTGACATTCACACCCAGCGGCTAGCAGTGGTTCCCATGTTGGTGCCGGCACTTCCCTGTCCGCTACTACGATCTCGGCCGCGGCATATCTCACCTGGTTAGGAGCGTCGCGGTGACCGAGATCTTGGGCGTGGACATAGGCGGAACCGGTGTCAAGGCGGCGCCTGTAGATATCGAGACAGGCGATCTCTTGGCCGACCGTTTCAGACTCAGGACGCCGCGCCCCGCCACACCGGAGGCACTCCTTGCCGCGCTCGGTGAGCTCCGCGACCACTTCGAGTGGACTGACCTGGTTGGCTGCGCCTTTCCAGGCGTCGTTCGAGGGGGAACGATATGCACGGCCGCGAACCTGCACCCGTCGTGGATTGGTGTGGATCTGCGTGCAGCCTTGGCCACCGAGCTGGATCTGACGGCGACAGTCGTGAACGACGCAGATGCCGCCGGAATAGCCGAGCTCGCGTTTGGAACGGACGAGATGTCCACCGGCACAGCCATCTTGTGCACGTTGGGTACTGGTATAGGCACCGCAGTCTTCGCGGACGGGCGCCTGCTTCCCAATACGGAATTCGGCCATCTGGACATGGGTGGCATCGAAGCCGAGAAGCGCGCTTCGGCCCGAGCGCGAGATGACCTGGGTCTCAGCTGGCAGGAGTGGAGCATGCATTTCACCGGCTTCCTCCAAGAGCTGGAGAAGCTGCTGTGGCCGAACCTCTTCGTGATCGGCGGCGGGATCAGCAAGAAGTTCGACAAGTACGGCCCGCTGATCGATGTAACCACGCCGGTTGTGCCTGCTGCCTTAGGGAACACCGCCGGGATTGTCGGTGCAGCCCTCGCCGCGATCGACGCCTGAAGACCCCTTCCGCTCGCGTCACAACGTCAGAAGGTCACAACATCCGGATGGCGTCTGATCCGTCCCAGTCGAGCGATGAATTACGCACCAGCTCGAACAGACCTGCACGTCGGGTGTCTTCGTTGTAAATCTCGATGAGATGGCCCAATTCGTGGGTGGCGTCGTGCAACGCGAACGGTGAGCTCGCCAGCTCTGCATAGAGCGCCTCGGTCCAGCCATGCTCGACTAGCCGGCGCTGAGACGCCGCTACGTCGTCGACAAAAAAGGCCAGGTGGTGAACCCCGACCGGAGGGCCGACGCGCTCATCGTCGTGGTGGTGTTCGCACAGAAGCTCCACCATGACCTCACCCCATTGGCCCAACGCAGCAGAGAAGTCGAACGCTGCAGGCGCGCCCCTCACCCGACTGTTCTCGACCTCGATGTGGTGGCGCACGAAGAACGGACCCACGCCGCGATCTGCCCACCATTCGGCGGCGCGCTCGACATCGTCAACGGCGTACGCGATCTGCACTGGCCCCCTCAGACCTGCCCAGACCCCATCTGCCATGGGACCCTTTCTAGGCTCAAGTCCCCAAACGTCGCAATCGCGGACCGCCGGAGCGTTTCGGCACGGCAGGGGCGATGCCAGGTTGCTTCCCAGCTCCGACATACTGTCCTACATGGATCAGGGCGGTTCCAGATTCAATCTTCGGTCGTTCCGCGTACGCGAGCTGGCTGCAACACGTCAGTTCCGTGAGGCTGGGTGAACTACGCAAGCGGTTCCGGCTCATGGCTTGGGCGCCACTGGGGTTGGGTGCTGGCCGCGGTCGGCGTTGTCGGTGTGGCCGCTGCGTTCCTGGTTCTGGCCGGGGACACCGACGGCCAGAATGAACAAGACCAGGAAGTTCTTCAGCCCGCAGGGCAGGCCACCGAAGGACCCGCGCCAACCACGAGTCCACCAGCGCAACCATCCCAGACTCCGGCCGCTGTTGGACCGCCCGACGAGACCCCCGTCGAACCCAGCGCCCCGACGTCTTGTGAGGTCTATCTGGGCCCGTCCCCCACGCCCAATGGCGACGGTTCCCTCGACCTGCCGTATCCATCGGCCACCGACGCGATGGCTGACCTGGACCCGGGAGCTACGTTGTGTCTGCTGGCCGGTCGTTATGACGAACCGATTGTCGTGACGGCATCCGGCAGCGACGGCGCCCCTGTCACCGTGCGTGGTCTGGAAGGAGCATCGGTGCACAGCATTCGGGTCGAAGCCGACAATGTCGCTGTCGAAAACTTCGAGGTCACGGGTGCGGACCAACACGACAGCGTGGGTGTGTTCATCGACGGCGACGGGGTTTCGGTACGAACGAACCGCATTCACGACATGGTGGGCATCGCGATCGGATGCGCACAGGCGCTGCGAGACGAGGCCCCGAGATGTGTCAACAGCGCGATCGTGGACAACACGATCACGCGAATCGACGGCTGGGGAGTGTGGATCTGGGGCGAGGGTAACTACGTGGCCCGCAACGACATCTCACGTGTCTTCGCGGACGTGAGCGGCGACGCCGACGGCATCCGTTTCTTTGGAGCAGATCACGAGATCCGCAACAACTACATTCACGACATCTACGAGGCGGACGCCGGCCCCGATCGAGCGCCCCATTCGGACTGTTTCCAGACCTTCGACCTCGAGGGGACGTATCCGGCCCTGAGCAACGTCGTGATCTCCGGGAACGTGTGCTCTACCGACCGCCACGGCGTGATCATGACCCAGCTCATGGGCCTTCCTGCATCCAACATCCGCATCGAGAACAACGTCTTCCTGTCCGACGGTGTCGCCGCGGTCTTGTTGTTGGGAGACGGGGTCGGTCCCGAGGAGCAATACCGCGGCGTATCAATCGTCAACAACCTCATCGCGGGAGTGGTCGATTTCCACGGCATTCAAACGGCAAACGGCGCAGAGGTGACGATCGCGAACAACCTCTTCTTCGGAGACTTCCTGCCATTCTCCGGGACGAGTCTCGAGGATGGGCGCGGCTCAACAACCACGAACAACCTCACTGCTACTGCAGCGGACTTCACGAATACCGATGACCCAGACGTACGGCGTCGATATCGCCTGGCCCCAACGTCCGCCGCGATTGACGCTGCAGCGGAGGATCTAGCGCCAGCGTCCGACCTCGACGAGCAACCCCGGCCCGTTGACGGCAATGGCGACGGTAGTCCGGTCAGCGATGTTGGCCCCTACGAGTACTCACCAATGGAGTGACCCGGACCGCTCTGACACCAAACGGTTCTCACTTGCGCCATACGACGATCAACTCCCTCGCCAACAACTCCTCCCGATCGACGCCATCGAGCTCACCGGCATCGAGGAGAACATCGAGCCGGGCCTCGAGCTCCGCGTCAGCTGGCCACCACAACTCGACCGTGCTTCCCGGCAGAAGTTCGGTGAACATCTCTTCGTAGTCCGCCAGCCTCCACCGATTCAGGAACGCGTTGGAAGTGGAGTGACGGTCGGGCTGAGCCTGTACGTGTGCCCAGTCCATGGGGACGCTGGCACTCATGATGTCGGGATCGTGAGCACCCAGCGGGCCGGTGAACGGGTTGATGGCCAGATACATGACCCCGCCGGGACGCAACACCCGAGCCAGCTCGGTCGTAGCCCTGGCAGGATCGTCGAGGTGTTCGAACAAACACCGCGAGAAGGCCACATCCACGGTGTCGTCGCCCAGTCCGAGCTGGCAGGCATCCATACAAAGTGGGATGGGGTCAGTCAGACCAGTTATCCCGAGCCGGTCGGAAAGTAGTTCCGCGAACCGCTGGTCGAGACCCAGCGTGCGCCGAGCAACCGTCTTTGCGACGCGGACGGGGCCCTCGCTGCGGGCA
>JBPCTU010000496.1:0-3603 GCA_051011515.1 Acidimicrobiales bacterium | reverse complement strand
ACTCCCGCATGAACCCCACGCGGGTGAGCCGACTGCCGTGGGCCACCTCGGCATCGACTACTGACTGGGCGTCCTCCACTGTTGCCCCGATGGGCTTCTCCAGAAAACAGAACTTTCCGGCGTCGATAGCAGCGACCGCAAACTCGGCATGGGATTCGTCGTTCGACGCGATCAGCACTGCGTCCACGTCATCCTGAGCTACCAGTTCAGCTGGATCGACAGTCCTGGCGGCGACGCGGGCACCCACCACCTCGGCTGCCTCCGTGGCGACATCGGCGACCGCAACCACCGTCACACCGGCTTGGGCGGCGACATTGGACGCATGCCAGCTGCCCATGCCTCCGCAACCGACGATGCCGACCCCAACAGTCATTGCGGTGGTTCGGGTGGGGGGACGGGCTGATCGCCCGCTCCCTGCACCGACTGGTCGTAGTCGATTATCGAGCCCGTCATCATCCCCGAATCATCGCTCAGCATGAAGGCGATAGTGGTCGCCAGCTCGTCGGTCTTGATGAGGCGTCCAAAAGGTTGTTCGGCTTCGGCTGTCGCAAGCCAACCGTCCTCGGCCCCGTGATACTTGCGCTGGATCATGTCTTCACCGGGCGTGTCCATCCAGCCCGGATTGACGGTCATGACCCTCACCTGGCTGCGCATCAACTGATAGGCAAGCGACTTGGTCATCGTCATGAGCGCTCCCTTGGAGATGCTGTACGGCGTGATGAACGGCGGACCCCCGTAGGCGGCGACACTGCCAACGTTGACCACCGACGCCGGTTGGCCATTCTCGCGGGCCAGCTTTGCGACGGACTGGATCAGTTGAAATGGCGCCCGCACGTTGACCGCCATCATCCGGTCGAAGAGCTCGGGTGTGGTATCCCACACATCGCCTCGATCGGTTACGCCTGCGCAATTCGCCAGGTGATCGATCCGGCCAAATCGAGATCCCGCCTCAGCTGCGAGCTCGGCCACGCTCGACGCATCTTCGAGTTCGGCAGCGATGAACACTGCATCACACCCCTTGGCCCGTAGAGCCTCGGCGACAGGTTCGCCTCGATCGGCATTGCGACCAGTGACGATCGCACCAAACAACCCCTCGTCAGCCAGACGGTGGAGCAGAGCCTCGCCGACCCCTTGGGTCGAACCCGTGGCAAGTGCCACCCGGTCGGCGAAGCGACTCATGTGAGGGCCCCGATCTCGACCCAAGTGCCGCTCTCACAGGAGTCGAGCCACGCCTGTTGAAAGCTCACATAGTCGAGCGCCTGAGCGAAGCCCGGTTCGTGTTGCTCGCCGCGCGCGACCGCACTCAAGAACTCGTAGTTCTCTATGACCTTGAGGTCCTCGTAGCCGATGGCATTGGCGTCGCCAGGTACGAAGTGCCCGTGGTAGGGATAGCGATCACCGGCGAACACCTTGGTGTACCCACGTGGAGCGGTGTCGGACTCGTCGACGAGGAAGACGTCCATCTCATTCATGGTCTCCAGGTTCCACCGAAGCGCTCCCTTGGTGCCATATACGTCGAAAGCCATCTGGCTTTCCGGACCAATGATGCTCCTCGAGCACTCGAACGTGCCGCGAGCGCCGCCCTCGAACGTGACCATCGCTCCGGCGTAGTCCTCGTTGGTTACCGCGCCGGTCGGATCGTCGGGGCCACCCCGGGCGTAGTGAGTGCCTTCGCCTGACATGATCGGACGGTCCTTGATGAATGTCTCCATGGTTCCCACGACAGCCCCGATCGGCCCTACGAGCATGTGCGCCAGGTCGACGGCATGGCTCAGGATGTCCGATGAAACGCCGTACCCCGCTTCGTCGACAAGAAAACGCCACGAGAGCACGCCCAGAGGATCGCTGCCGTACATGGTGAAAAAGCGCCCGCGATAGTTGGTGATCTCGCCCAACGCTCCGGAGTCGATGAGCGCCTTGGCGTGTTGGACCATAGGAGCCCACCGGTAGTTGTACCCGACGCCCGTTATCGAGCCCGCTGCCTCGGCGGCCTTCGCTATGCGGACGGTCTGATCCGGGGTGCCGCCGACAGGTTTCTCGCAGAAGATGTGTTTACCGGCCTCGGCTGCAGCAACAGCCACGGGTTCATGCAACATGTTCGGAGCCGTCACGTAGACGACGTCGACCTCCGGATCGGAAACCGCGGCCGACCAGTCCGCAGTAGCGGACTGAAAACCGAAACCCTCGACAGCTTCGACACGTCGTTGCTCGACGTTGTCGGCGCACACAACCAACTTTGCGTCGAATTGGCGCTCGGGGAACAACGAAGGGATACGGGCGGCTGAACGCGAATGTGCCTGACCCATCCAGCCGAATCCGACTACGGCAAGGCCGATCTCGCGCCGGGTCATTCGCCGTACACCTCAGGGTTCACACACGTCACCAACCTCTGCCCGGCAACGGCCTCGAGGGCATTCGAGATGGCGTGATCGTAGAGCCGGCGTTTGCCTCTGTCGGTTGCCGACGCGATGTGTGGGGTCACCATGCACCGCGGGTGGGCGAGGAGGGGATGATCGGTGGGGAGTGGCTCGGGTTCTGTCACATCCAATGCAGCGAACGCAACCGCACCCGAATCAAGCGCTGCCAACAGCGCCTCCTGATCCACCAAACCACCGCGTGCGGTGTTCACGAAGACGATTCCCGGCTTGACTTGCGCGAACGCACTCGCATCGAAGAGATGCCGGGTCTGATCGGTCAGCGGTGCGTGGACTGAAACAACGTCCGCTCGAGACAAGAGGGTCTCCAGGTCAACCAACTCGACGTCGGCCTGGTCGAGATACGGATCCGAGGCGAGCACCTCCATACCCAACGCTCGACCAACGGCGCCCACCCGACGAGCAATACGTCCATAAGCGATCAATCCGAGGACCCTGCCCTCCAACTCCAGCGCCGTATTCGTGACGAAGTAGTCACCTCCGCCGCTTCGCAAGTTCGATTGGCTGAGGGTGAGACCCTTGGCTGCCGCAAACATCAGCGCCACGGCGTGTTCGGCCGTCGAGACGGTAGGGGCATCGGGCGCGTTGCATATGACGACCCCATGGGCCGTTGCTGCGTCGAGGTCGACGGTGTCGTAGCCGATACCAGATCGAGATATGACCTTCACCGACGGACCCAGACCGCGAATGCGGTCGGCGTGCCACGAAGACGCGCCGGCGATTACACCGTCTGCACTGTCGAGGGCCTCCTCTTCGGGACCAACCACTTCTGCGCGGCCGTCGAACAGGTCCTCGAACCCCTCGGGTAGCGGTCGGTCGATATACAGCTTTGGCAAGTCAGCCATCGCCCTCTCCGGTTGGTGTAGTTGTGCCCGAATCCCGTTTTCCCGCTGCGGTCACCAGCGGGCACCGTGGATCCAAGTCGTCGTCGGACCAGGTGTCACGCACCCAGTGATGTGCAGGGTCATCACAGAACGCCATCGAACGTTCGCCGCCAGGGCCGGCGAGAACGTTCAGGTAATACATGTCGTACCCCGGTGCCGCGATACACGGGCCGTGGTATCCGCGCGGTATGAGGAACACGTCACCATCGCGAACTGCAACGTTCTCGTCGATGGCCAGATCGCCGGTGACCTCGTCGCCGGTGTAGGTGCGGTGCATCCCGAAA
>JBPCTU010000495.1:0-5314 GCA_051011515.1 Acidimicrobiales bacterium | reverse complement strand
CCTCGCGAGACCGATCCAGCAGCTTCTCAACCGACCTGGTTCCAGTCGTCAGGGTCGCGCCCGAGTGACACCAATCGCTCCTGTAATGGGAGAGGCAACCCTGGATCGACACCCTCGATGGCGGCCGCGGCGTAGTCCCCGGCCTCGTCCCAGACATGGCAACTGTTGATGTTGGTCCTCAGGCGCCGGCGATGGGATTCGTCGTCCGAATCGAACCCACCAACAGCCCCTGCTTCACGAGCTTGGCGTATGACCATCGACCAGGTGGCCTGAACCACGGCTGGCGCCATCGCCTGCAGCAGAGCAGTCGTGTGGGTGCATCCTCGAGGGCCACCAAACAAGTCTCTGATCGCCTTTGTGAAACCGCGCGAGATCTGCAGGCCGACGAGCTGGCGATAATGCACGGCTATTGCCGGACAGGTCTCGTGAGGGTGGGATTGGAACGTCACTTCAGCCGAAAGGATCTCGAGCGTCGACATCTCGACCACCCATTCGACCTGCATGTGGTGCAACTCGACAGGCTCGGGATCGTCGACAACGAACAGGCCCGGTGGCTTGGCGTCGGAGATGGCACCGCGCACCAGGATCTCCCTGTCAGACTTGCGGTACGCCCGGACCTCGTAGTTCCGAGTGTGCAACAGCTCGAAGTCATCTTCAGGTGGCAACAGCGACATGCGAATCTTGTATCACGAACGTTGGGGTCGGCGGCCATACAGGTGGCCGCCACATCTCGGCTGCAGGCCAGGCAGCGTTCGCCGAGTAGCGCTCTTCAGCTTGCTTCGAGCACTCTTTCAAGGTGTCAATCACCGCAGCTGACGACATCAGTGATTTGATCGAGCACTGGCCCGAACCCCACCGCGCCGCGCTGTCCGTCATCGGAGCAGGCAAGACGATCGGGACCACCGGCGAGACAGCACGAGTTGGCAATGTCGCCTCTTTGAGCAAGGTCATGGTCACCGTCGCAGCACTGGTCGCAGTCGAAGACGGCACCCTCGACCTCGACGAGCCGGCTGGGCCACCGGGGTCAACGGCCAGACATCTCCTTGCGCACGCCTCGGGATTGGCGTTCGACGACAACAGCTCCATCGCTCGGCCCGGGACTCGCCGGATCTACTCCAACGCAGGAATCGAGCAACTGGCCAAACTCCTCGAGCAGCGCACGGCCTTCTCGATCGCCGAGTACCTACAGGAGGCGGTGTTCGGTCCGCTGTCGATGCGGAACACGTCACTGACAGGTTCGCCGGCAACCGACGTTGAGTCCTCCGTGGATGACCTCACGTTGTTGGCCCACGAACTCTTGACCCCGACCCTGCTCGCCGAGGCCACGCTGGCCGAAGCGACCACGCCGCAGTTTCGCGATCTTCGGGGTGTCCTCCCAGGTTTCGGTAGCTTCGATCCCAACTTCTGGGGGTTGGGTTTCGAGCTCAAGGGAGACAAGAGCCCTCATTGGCTCGCGCCGGACTCACCACCCACCACGTTCGGTCACTTCGGGGTGTCGGGGGCGTATCTCTGGGTGGATGCCACCAGTGACCTCGCCTGCGTGGCGATGGCCGGAGTGCCCTACGGCAAATGGGCGAACGAGGCGTGGCCGCTGACAAACCAGGCCATCACGCAACGATTTGGCGACCGCTCGTAGATCTGTCAGTCATGTTGTTGGAAAGCGACGCTGATCAACACAACCCGAGACTGAGGCCCGGGGTGCGTGCACGTTCGGCACGGGCCCATGACACAACCGCGGGTGGAGTTGGCCGCGTCAGATCAGGGCAGCGAAGTCGATCACCAACAGCACGGACAACAACACAATGATGCCGACGTTTATCGCGGTGATCGGCCAACGGTACGGGTGTTGTGAGGCGTGGAATCGCCGGATGCTCCACACGTTTGCCACGATTCCCACGATGCTCGCAACTATGCCGATGGTGGAACCCACGCCGGACGCGATGCCGATGATGGGGGCTACGAACGGGAAGAGCACATAGGTGAACAAGCACCGGATGCCCGAGATCACGATCGACGTGGAAAAGGTGCGCTGAGCTTCCTCTTCGGCCGCCACAGTGCCGGCGGATCGCTCGATCACGCTTTCGGAGCTCATTGCCCCTACCTTACGAGCTGTTGGAGCATTCGGCGCAGTCGGGAATGAGCAGCGTTCCCCCGGCGTTCGACCAGCGAGAATCAAAGACGAAAGAGCGAACATTGGCTATCGACCTACCGCCGCTTCCATACGAGATGGACGCATTGGCTCCCCACATTTCCGCCGAGACCCTCGAGTATCACTACGGCAAACACCACCGCGCCTATGTCACCAACTTGAACGGGATGATCGCGGGAACCGACCTGGAAGATGCGGGCCTCGAGAAGATCGTGTCCGCCTCTGATGGTGCGGTCTTCAACAACGCCGCCCAGATCTGGAACCACACGTTCTATTGGCAGTCGATGTCTCCAACAGGCGGTGGCCGACCCGAGGGTGAAGTGGCCGAAGCCATCTCGTCAGCGTTCGGATCCTACGAGGCGTTCCGCGACCAGTTCAGCGCAGCGGCCAAGGGACACTTCGGATCTGGTTGGGCCTGGCTGGTCGACGACGGGAGCGGTTTGGCGATCACGACAACGGCAAACGCCGACCTGCCTCTGGCGCATTCGGCCAAGGCTCTGTTGACCATCGATGTCTGGGAGCATGCGTACTACATCGACTACCGCAACGCCCGACCCGACTACGTCGAGACGTTCATGGATCACCTGATCAACTGGGACCACATAGCTGCGCTGCTCTAAAGCGGTCCTGCCAGCGTAAAGCGCGCACCCAAGGACACTTCACGCTGGCAGAGCGCAGGGGGCCCACACGAACGCGACCCTTGCCTCCGGCGCAGCCGCAGAGCAGCCCGAGCCCCGCTAGGGGCGAAGCTGCGATTGCGGAATTAGACCGCGAACGCGACGGCGCCTCGACCGCCGTACTCGATGTCGACACGGTCGCCGCGGCCAACGGCAGGGTCGGTACCGGCACGGACCGAGAGCACTGCATCACCCACGTCGACGAACACCAGCGAGTCGTGACCGTAGTACTCGATCTGTACTACCTCGCCGGCTTCACCGGGTGCCAGGCGTAGCTGTTCGGGGCGCAACAACACTTCGACGGCTCCGTGTGCCTCGGATTGGAGCGGGATGGATCCAATCGCGCTAGTCGCCTCGTTGCCTTGGGCAACTGCCGGCAAGAAAGCTGCACCACCGACGAATCCCGCGACCCATCGTGTGTCTGGGGCTGTGTACAGCTCGACAGGCGTGGCGACCTGTTCGATGCGCCCCTCGTGCATGACGGCGACCCGGTCGCCGAGGACGAACGCCTCCTCCTGGTCGTGGGTGACGTATATGGACGTGATCCCTAGGTCGTGAAGTAGCCGGTGCACCTCGCTGCGCACCTCGACGCGCAGCGCAGTGTCGAGGTTCGAGAAGGGTTCGTCCAAGAGCAACACGCCTGGGCGTGGCGCCAACGCTCTCGCCAAGGCAACCCGCTGTTGTTGACCGCCGCTGAGGGTGTCGGGCATCCGATCGCCCAACCCAGCCAGGCCCACCATTGCGAGCGCTTCATCGATCTTCGGGCCACCACGATCCTTGCGCGCCAACCCATAACCAACGTTCTTCGCCACGTTCATGTGGGGAAATAGCGCCCAATCCTGAAACACCAACCCGACTTTCCGGCGCTCCGGGGCCACCCAAGCATCGTCTCCGGCCACAACGGTGTCGGCAACCCGAATCGTGCCGGCGTCCAGCCTTTCGAGACCTGCGACCAACCTCAACAAGGTGGTTTTGCCACAACCGCTCGGACCCAGCAGCGCCATCGCTTCGCCTGGCGCGACCTCGAGAGTTACGTCAACCAGCACCGGGTCCTCATCGAACGCCTTGAAGACCCCCTCAACAGACACCGAACGTGCGCCAGCGGAAACCGTCATGTCGACAGTGAGGGTACCCAGTTGGGCCTTCAGCTCAAGAAACGAACGCCCGAGCCAGACCGGTTGCGCCGGCGGCAAGGACGACGACAACGACGAAGGGCGCCCGAAGCTTCAGTGCAATCGCGGCGACAACGAGACCGATCACCCGAGCGTCGAGAACCAGCTCCTCGCCGTCTCCAAACGTGCTTGTGACTATTAGTGCTGCCAACAATGGCGCTGGGAGCAACGCGGCCAGCCGATCCAGCCAAGCCGGAAGCCTTCGGGCACCTCCCAACAGGATCGGTCCGGCAGCCTTCAGCAGATACGTCCCACTGGCTAGCGCCACCAACACGATCATCGTCGTACTCATGGGTTGGGCACCTCCGGCGCCTGCCAGGGCCGAGCCAAACAAACCGCGGCCGCTGACGCGATGATCGGTACCCCTACCGGTGTGATCGGAACCAGGACGAGAGCGATGATCGCTCCACCGAGCGCTACCTCGCGTTGTTCCCGAATGTGCAACCGGGGCCAGAGCAAAGCCAGGAATGCGGCGGGGATGGTTGCATCGATTCCGAGGTGGAAGATCAGTTCTTCGGATGAGCCGAGGAGAGACACCCCCAGCAGCGTCGACAGGTTCCAGAAGAAGAAGACCGCGAGGCCGGCGGTCAGATATCCGTATCGTTTCAGAGTGTCGGTTCGTTGCACCGACCCGACGGCCGTTGACTCGTCGATCATCAATTGGGAAACGAGCGCCCGCCACCACAGGGGTCCCTGCAGGGCACTTGCCATAGCGACGCCGAAGGCGAGTGACCGCAGATTCAACAACAATCCTGCAGTCACCGCAGCGATGGCCGACCCACCGTCAGAAAGAACCGACACGGCAGCGAACTGTGCGGACCCGCTGAACACCAACGTCGAGAAGCCGACGGCTTCGACAACGCTCAATCCTGCTTCGGAGCTGACTACCCCGAAGGCAAGTCCGAAAGGCGCGACTGCGAGGGCAATGGACAGCGCCTGGCGATTGATTGCACTGTGTTCCCGATCCTGGCCCACGACCGGCCGAGGCTAGCTGTCACGCAGCCACCCCCCGTAGTCCAACACTGTTGCCTCCCGTAGTCCGACACTTGCCGGTCTACGGCTGCGCGGCGTCCAGTCGCGGCGAACAGTGCTGCCAGCGTAAAGCGCGCTCATAAGGACACTTCACGCTGGAAGCACACGGCGCCCGCACAAACGCGTCCCTGCCGCGAACGTTCAGAACCAACACAGCGACGAGGGACGAGGAGCGGAAACCCGCCTCCGGCGCAGCCGCAGGCCCACAAGCGTGGGGCTGCGGAACAAAACAGCGACGAGGGACGAGGAGCGAAAGCCCACCGGGCAACCCTGCGGGTTGCATG
>JBPCTU010000494.1:0-4014 GCA_051011515.1 Acidimicrobiales bacterium | reverse complement strand
ACTTGGGCCGATATCGAGTGCCCCGAACGGCACAGGAGGGATACGGCGGGTTGGTCCGCGGGTCTGGGCCTTTCGGCCCTCGCCGGTCATCGTCGGTCGGTGGAGACTGTCAGTGCTGTTGCGTGGGGCTTCGGCCGCCGCCACCGAACTTGTGACCGACGAGAGGGAGAGGACCCGATGGCTCCGGAATCACCAGAGACGAGCGCCGAGGAGCGGCGGGGGGACCCGGATCGAATTCCGGCGTTCGTGGATGCGACGTTCGCCATCATCATCACCATCCTGGTGCTCGAAATCGGGGTGCCGTCCGACCTGTCGGAGCAGTCGCTACGCGAGGCAATCGACGAGATCGGCCCGACGCTGATGGCCTGGGTCATCAGCTTCTTCCTGGTCGGCATGTACTGGGTGTGGCACCGCGACCTGTTCGTCAAGGTCCGCCACGTCAACCGGGATGCCATCTGGCTCAATGTCATCTTCTTGCTGCCGGTGTGCCTGGTGCCGTTCGCGGCCGCAGTGCTCGGCGACTACCACGACGAGCCGATTGCACTTCATCTCTACGGCGCTGTGCTCATCGCGGTGAGCCTGATGCGGATCGCTCTGTATTGGTACATGAGCGGTCGCCCACAGCTGTTGTGGGAGCCAATCTCGCCGAGGGAGCGGCGAATGGGGATCATGCTGTCCTGTGTCCCGATGGCGTTCTACGTGGTGGCGATGCTCGTCGCCGACGCTGCGCATCAGTTGAGCCTGGTTCTGTATTTGAGCGTCCCGGTTTTCTACTTCGTGATGGTGACAATCTTGCGTGACCGGTCATCGACGGCAGCCGATGCCGACGACTTCTCCTGAACGGAAAGACATGGATGACGAAGACCATCAGGTCAAGACCAGTCGTCGGTCGTCGTGCCTGACGGGGAGGCGACTACCGTGCGGCGATGTCCGATCTTGAACTCAACATCGAACTCTTCATCTTGTTCGCGATATTTGCGTTCCCTGCGTTCGTCGTGATCACGGTGGCGGTGATCATCTCCCGGTCGAGAGCGTCAGCGAAGACATCTCACCCGGCGGTGCCCACGCCACCACCACCAGCCGACGATGACCCCAGTCAGCCGCCTCCGAACGATTAGTGCAGATCGGATCAGGTGGGCGGGAGTCCTTGCACTCAACAACTATCTGTCGGAACGCCAACGACCATCGGTCACTGCACGGAGAAGGACAGTGGCCGAGGGTCGAAGGGTGACACGCCCGAGCACCGACGACGGGCGGGCGAACTGTGGTCGGTACACCTTCGTGACGTGGGCGGTGTCGCCTGTGGCGGCTGTGTGGCCTGTTGGCGTGGCCTGTGTGCTGCCAGCTGGAATGAATCGGCCGTCTGCGACGGCTCGGATCAGGTTCGCTCTCTGAGCGTTGAGCCATGCGACGGAGTCCGCACGATCTGTGCCCCTGTAGCCGTAGACCGGCCAACGTGAATCGGCGACCTTCTCAAGCGCTACAAACTCCCGCTTCGCCTTCGCCCGCAACACCGCCCATTCCTGGTAGGCGGTGTCGGTTCGGCGGGCGGCGTCGAGTTTCTTTCGGATGTAGTGGCGAGCCTGGTCCAGTGCGTCACGGTTGTGGTGCGGCTCTCGGACGTGTTCGGCTTGTGCGTGATGACCGGAGATCAGTGTCGATGGTTTGGTGCGCAGTTCGCCGGCGTAGGACTTGCCCAAATTGTTCTTGAGTTCGTGCTGTCGGGCTCGCGCTTGGCGGAGCTTTTTGGTGTTGTCGGTCGAGTCCGCTTGCTATTTCGCTGAAGCCGTCGTAAGCGTGGCCCATTCGCCCTTCTCGGGCGGTGGGATGACGGCGTTCAAATCGTCGAGGGAGACAACTGGACCGTCGTAGTCGGGTCCGTGGCGGTCCTGCGCGCCTTCCGCCTTTTTGATTCTGGGGACGTAGTCGGTGTTCGGCATGGTGTGCCTCTTTCTGGTGCGGCCGGGTTTGGGCCTCTGGCTGGTGCCGTGGTCGGTTGACCGCAAAAAGTGTTCATCGTCGCATAGGGGTACTTCGCTCCGATGATGTCACGCGTGGGCGTGTCGCTGGTTTGAGGACGGGCAGGGTGGAGTAGCCGTGGCGGGCACGGACTTGCCGGGTGCCGCATGGTTGGGCGCGGTCTGCGATGACGTGGAGCGAATCGCCCAGTCGGGCGCCGGCGGTTTCGGTCGTCTTTGACGTTTCGACGGCTTCAGCCAGCCAGCCGGGTCGTCGTTCGCTGGGGTGACACCTGCACGAGTGTTCGAATCCCGCCCCGGTCCTGAGACTGTGGACGGCAAACAAAACGCCGAGGGCCGCCTCCACGAGGGCCAGCAAGTTCAGGTGCAGATCGCTGGTCGAGGTGGAGTTCCCGAAAATGCGCCCGCCGTGGCAGTCAACGTGACAGCGATCCGACCGTCAGCGAACGGCTACATCACCGTCTGGCCATGCAACGAACCTCGACCGAACGCGTCGACCCTCAACTATGCGGCCGGGCAAGTCGTCGCGAGCGGGGCAACCATCAAACTTGATCCGCAGGGCGACATCTGCGTCTACGCGAACCGGGAATTGGACCTTGCCGTCGACGTAACCGGCTACTACCGCAATAGCGGTCTTGTTCATCGGTGATCTGATTGCCGCCGATGAAGAAGACCGTCTGACCGGCCCGCTCCTCGGTCGTTTCCGGGGCGGGCTTCGCCTGGAGGTGGTTGTGCGTCAGGGTGCCGGCGTGAAGATGGCGGTCACCCTCGGCGAATTGACGCCGCTCGGTTCTCCGCTGTCGTTGTTGCAGACGAGGTAGCAGCTGGCGGTTTGCCCGGCGGCCAGGTCACCCGGGCGACGTGGCTACTGCGAGGGCGTGAAGGTTGCCTCGAGGCTGCGGTCCTCTACAAAGCCGGTACCTCTGCAAGCGAGGCTGTACTCGACAGGGTCGCCGGCGGAGATTTCGAAGGACCCCGCTCCACTCAAGCTGTCGCTAGCGCCTGCAACGCGGGGAGTCCATACCTGTGCGACTGTCGGGGGGCTGCTGCTCGCCAGATTGGCGATTTCTGCGGTCTCCACGATCAAGCACACCACCCTGTGATTGGTGCTGGAAGACTGCACGCCTGCGGTCGAATGGAGGACGGCGCGACCGTCCACTGGAGCAGCAATCTCCAACGTCACGAGCGCCTCGTATGTTGTCGGCGACAAGAGGTCAGGAGTGTCTCGCATCTCGACAGTGCTCACCGAGAACGACCGCCGCTCCTTGAGATCAGCGACCTGCCCCGACAGTTCTTGGAGCGTCGAGTTGGTGTAGTAGCCGACGATGTCGATGAAGATGTTGACGTTGCCGTTGAAGTTGAACACCCGGAGTTTGCCGTCGGGTGAGAGTTTCACGTCGACTTTGTTTGGTGTGGGTGGGGCGCCGGCGGTCACGTTGAGGTTCGACAACAGGGGCACTTCGGTGAGGTCGGCTGGGTAGATCCGGATGTTTGATCTTTCGGTGGCGTTGACAGCGGTGACATTTGATGCGATCGCGACCGCGTCATCAGGGATTGCCAACGGGCCGGCGCACTCACCGTTCTCACCGTGCACCCTCACCTCGAAGATGTCGCCCGCCCCCAAGGGTGCTGACCGCAACCCGACAGTGTTGGGTGCTGGGCGAGTGTCAGTGATACGACACCCTGCGGTTGGGACGAACGTCGAATCATCATCTCCGGGCGCAGCACCAGCGGACCAGGCTTGGGTGACCAATAACGTGCACGCGATCGATAGGACGACGGCGGTTGCGAACCAGGCTGCTGTTCGAATACGAATTGTTCCGTCCATCACGGACACCCCCATCAAGTTGACCATCCGAGCCGGGTGCCGGACGCAGCCCGATCACCCTGCAACACCCCAAACGAGCCGCAGCGACGATCGCCGCATTCGTGCGACCGGGCTCACCGGATATCAGGCCGCCCGAGCGTGATCGCTCGGGCGAACACGGGTGGCACAAGGGGTCGCAGATTCAAATCCTGTCAGCCCGACACTGTG
>JBPCTU010000493.1:0-3206 GCA_051011515.1 Acidimicrobiales bacterium | reverse complement strand
AGTTTCGCGATGGTCTTCCCGGGGTTGACCGCGTAGGTGCAAAAGGCCGCGACGCGCTTGCGGTCCAGCGCTGGGAGCGCCTTGATGCGACCAGCGCGACCCGGCCTCTGGCCGAAGAGGATCAGGCCATCGACCCAGGTGCCGACGAACACGATGTCGGCCTCGGCTAGTTCCTTGGGGTCATAGCCGTCGATGGGGCGAACCCAGACCTCAGCTCCTGCGCCTGCGGCGGAGCCACCGATGAGCTCTGCGGCTCGTCGGGTGTTGCCCGTCATCGACTCGAACAGCACGATGACCTTCATTGCAGTGCTCAATCCAGTCCTCCTATATCGACCGTGTAAGCCTCATACACCATGTCAGCTCCAGCCTGCCGGTGCCGGGCAAGCGCGCCGAGCAACAGCATCACCTCTTCGCGGGTCTCCGACACGCTGACCGCGTCCGGTTCTCCAGCTCCGATCCTGATCTTCTCGCCGATGGCCTCGAGGTCGCCCGCCAACTCGACGTGCTCCTCCTCCATCTGCTGCTTGGATCGGGCCAGCCTCGGCGCTTTGCTCACCAGCTCGGCGAGCAGACCGGAATCCCCCTCGACCTCATCGACATGTTCCGCAAGCGCCCGCTGCAGACCGCCCAGCGCCGCGGCCAACTCGGTCCACCAGTCCGCGGTTCCAGACGGGGCGGCGATGGCCCACTCGACACCCGCCATCGTCTCCTGAAGAGCCATCCGACGCTCTCGCGCTGCGGACAACGCATCGGTCTCTTCGGCTTCCCTGTCGCTGGCTTCTGACATGACGCTCCCAGATCTGCGACTACCAGAGTCGCCGATCGCGGCGGCCGCGACAAGGGGCAAAGGTCAGTAGTGTCACCGCCCATGACCGCAGTGGATGTGCGCAACACCCTCGATGGCATGGGTTCGGAGCAGACCCGAAAGACCTATCTGCGCCACGGGGTGAACCCGCCGCTCTTCGGAGTCAAGTGGGGGGACATGCGCAAACTGGCGAAGTCGCTGGGCACCGACGATGAGCTGGCGACGGAACTGTGGGAATCGGGCGAACACGAGTCCAGGCTCATCGCGCTCATGATCGCCGATCCCGACCAGGCGTCGAAACGCGACCTACAGCGGATGGCCGGCCAGATCGACAACTACGTAGAGATCGACGAGTTCGCCGCGTTCGTGGCCAAGACGCCCCACCTGGACGCACTCGCGGACAAGTGGACCGCAGCCAAGGGCGAATGGATCTCCGCCTGCGGATGGACGCTCGTCGCTCAACAGGCGCTGCGCGACAACGACCTGACCAATCCCTACTTCCTCGAACGACTGAGCGAGATCGAGGCCGGGATCGATTCGAGCCCGAACCGCACCCGCCACACGATGAACGGCACATTGATCGCCATCGGCTCACGGAACGTCACCCTGCGCAGACGCTCAGAGGCCGTCGCCCGCCGGATCGGGGCGGTGGAGGTCGACCACGGCGAGACGGCCTGTGTCACCCCCGACGCGATCCCCTACATCGACAGGATCTGGGCGCGCCGTTCGTAGGTCACCCGACCAGTTGGACCAAATCGTCCTCGAAGGCGAAATCGAAGTCGGCACTCGCCGAGACCGCCGAGTCCTCGTACCAGCGGTAGGTGTCTTCGACCGCTGCTGGGAAATCGAGCGCGGGGCTCCAACCGGTGTCGACCCGCAGCCGATCGATGCTGAAGCACACGTTGGCGTTCCAACGATGGATGTTCGGCGCAAGTCTCTGGACCAGCTGCGCCAACTTGAAGCGCAGCCCCATCGCCGCCCGTTCCGAAGCCGCCGTGTCGCTCGACCGCACGTCGATGGCCACCTTGGTCGCTCGGCCGGCCTCGATCTGCAGGCGACCGTCCCAGAGGTCGTCCATCACATCGCTCGGAATGAAGACCTTCCTGGCGTCCACACCCATCGCCGCAGCGATCGTGTCGACGTAGCCCTCGCTGGTGAAGTAATCGGCGCCGGTGAGGTTGTATCGCTTACCGATGGTGTCGGCGCGTCCCATCATCGCGCTGAGTGCCCGCGCCTGATCGTCGACGTGGCAGACCTGGCCGAGCGTCGTACCGTCGCCGGGAATCAGAACCGGGCGACCCTGCGCCAAGCGGGTAAACATCCGCTGTTCGCGGTCAGGAATGCCGTTGTGGGGCCCGAAGACCATCGAGAAAGCCGCCACCGACGCCGGGAATCCCCGGTCGCGGTTGGCCTCGAACAGGCGGTCTTCACACAGGATCTTGTGGAGCCCGTACTCGATCTGGTTCCCGTCCCGTTCGACTGGATGCGACTCCGTTATGGGCAGGAGGTCACTCGCCGCGTAGATGACCGTGGAGCTGGCGAAGATGTAATGACCGACCCGGTCCGTGAGCAGCTCGATCATCATCTCGACATCTTCGGGATGGTACGCACTCATGTCCTGGACGCAGTCGAATTCGGTGTTCCCCAACGCGCTCCGCATGGCCTCACCGTCGGTGCGATCAGCGAAGAGCCGTTTGACACCCGGAGGCAGCACCGCCTCGGTCTTGCCACGGTTCAGGATCGTCACGTCGTGGCCTTCGGCGACGAGTTGATGCACAAGTGCCAAACCGTTGAACAGCGTCCCACCGACGACGAGGACCTTCACGACCCATCACCTTCCCGAGCACTCCCCGTTGGAAGCGAATCCATTTCGGCCACGACCTCTGCCCATTTGTCGAGAACGTCCGGATCGCGTTTCAGCATGGCATTCGCCGAATAGGACATGAGCCGCACGCTCGGGGCCAGGCCTTCGTAGCGACCGTGCAACTCGGTGGCGAGGCCTGCCCACGACGACGTCACCGTGAAGATATCTAGAACCTCATCGCTTATCAGGCCGACCATGGCAGCGATGTCGCCCTCCCGCTGGAACTGCGTGAGTCGTGGCCCGATGTCGTCGTGTCCGTGCAGTTCGAAGATCGGTGCATAGGCGGGCGTCGAGCCGTAGAAGGCGATCATGGTCCGATTGTGATCGCGGCCGGCGGCCAGCTCCTCGTCGGAATCCCCCACCGCGGTCAGCACCGGGATCTCGAAGGTCACATCCGCGAGGTCGCGGTCGGCCCTGGCGGCACCCTCTGCGGCGTTGGCGACGACGCGTTGGCTGACGTACTCCACCGAATGGAAGGGATGGACATGCAGGCCGTCGCAGATCTCGCCGGCCATGGCACACATCCACGGGAGGACC
>JBPCTU010000492.1:0-8172 GCA_051011515.1 Acidimicrobiales bacterium | reverse complement strand
TCGACGTTGCGGTTCGACGAGCCGCAGCTGAACTCCTGGCCCGCGTGATGCCGCCCCACCTTGGCGCCATTCGGGTCGCAGGCTGAACTCAAACCGTTCTGCTCGACGTACAGCGTCTGGACAAAGATCGGCACCCAGTCGTCGATGTGGACACACTTCGGGGCTGAACTGGCCAGACATGCAGTCGGGGCCCCAGCCCCAGTTCCCAGATTGTCCTCAGCCAACCTCGGGGCGAAGATGAAGCGGCCGCTCTTGACGATATCGGCGGAGAAGATCGGGTCGTAGGGATTGCTCTTCCACGCGTTCAAGCACAGGGTCATCTGGTCGCGCTTGTCGTAGTAATCCCAAGTGGTCGTGTTGCCCCTGTTCGTGAAGATTGTGAGACACGCGGCTGGTGCCGAGACACTGGCGATGTCGGTTCGTAGAAAGTTCCACAACGGCTCGTTGTCCATAGCTTCACCAAGGAAGGTGTAGGTGCTCTGGACGTAGTCGCCTTGGTGAAGCCGGGCAGCGTGGTTGGCCACGCCTGTCGGCCCAGGGACAGAGGATGCGCAGCTGCCACTGCGTGCGGTGATGAGGCCGCACCGGAGATCGCCGTTCGAGACACCTGTGGTGAGCTCGACCGTGTTTGGACGAGACGAGGGCGGAGGTCCGCACTGATCTTGCACGGCTCGCGAGTCGGGGATGCCGTAGCCACCCGATCCATAGGTCGGGCTCCCTGGAGTTGGGGAATCAGAGAAGCGCGCAAACGTGTGGTCGACCCCAGCAGCGATCTGATATGCCGTTTCGTTCTGTCTGCAAATCAGTGAGCCATCATCGGCGTACCAGACCGGCGGATCGATGGTGCCCATGTACTCCGATGAGAATGCCAACGCCGTACTGTCACACGGGTCAACCGAGCCAACCACTGGGCTAGGGGCCGAGCTGGTCCCATTGCCCTGCCACACCTCGCCAGGAGCGATGTTGCTCGACGTTCGGAGACAGGTCGTCTGGCCGGCCTCGAACCCATCCAACACGGCAAACGGCGGAGGTGCGCCGTTCCTGATGCCTCCACCAGCGTTTGCTGCGGCTCCCACCGTGATCTTGTCTACGCCGATCACCGGCGCAAACGACGTGTCCATGGTCTGGGGGGGCACTCTCACCCGGATCTCGGAGAAGTCGTAGTTGAAGGAGATGCACTCACTGGCCGGCGTCAACCCGAGGGTGGCAGCGGTTCTCGCCAACGCATCCGAGTCCGTGCAACCGGCGGGCAGCCAATCAGAGGATGAAAGTGGCCGCACGTTCGAGTCCACCGAGGCCAGCACTTCGTTCACGGCAGCCTGGGCACCACCCGAGTTCGCAAACTCGACGGCTCCAGCCAAGGCGGCCAGGTCGGCACCGGATTGCACGTGGCGTCGCTCGGCCCAAGCTCCACCGAGATCGACGGCAATGGCGACGAACCCGACAATCATGATCATCCCAACGCCGATGATGATGGCGATTGCGCCGCGCTCTTGCTTCATGGACACGTGCCAGGGGAAGCCGGCACCGACCACGTTGGGACCACCTCGAGTCGGAATGTTGCCGTGCTGGTCGCATCGTCGGGCACTACGGAGTTGAGTGCTCCTGATAGAGAATCGGTCGTCAAGACGACCTTCACGCTCGCGTCTGACCCGATCGTTGTGCCGGACTGAGTCAACGTCACCGTCGCCGTTTGTCCAGAGAGGTTGAGGTTGTCGCAGACGTACAGGCGGATGTCTTCGGCGTCGAAGTCCAAGTCGCCGTCTTGGTCGAAGTCGGGGTGGCTGACGGCAGCGATGCGGGCGCCTTCACGTGCGGCATGTCGGACCTCGTTGAACTGGCCAAAGAAGTAGCCGAAGTCGATGATCCCGAACAAGATGGCAATCAGCAGAGGCAGAGCCAGTGCGAACTCGACAGCAGCCGCTCCACGTTCACCTCGGCGACGACGCCGCAAACTGGGGATTCTCACCGGCTCCGAATCGGCGCAGAAGGGTGAGACTGCAGCCGAGCGGGCAGTTTCCACCAGCGAAAGGGCCATTAAGCCCAGGCGCTACGACCAATCAGCGGAGCGGAGCCCCCGCCCACACCCTCTTTTCAGCCCAACACCCTCACCTGCCAGCGTAAAGCGCGCACCCGCGCACACTTCACGCTGGCAGAACCTAGATCTTCTCGAGGGGGGCCCAGCTGAGCAGCAGCGTCTTCTCGCCGGCACCGGCGAAGTTCACCCGGGCCTCGGTCTTGTCGCCCGCACCCTCCAGGTGGATTATCACACCGTCGCCGAACTTGGCGTGGCGGACGTCGTCGCCGACCCGAAGGCCGAGCTCGTCGGCGCCTGAAGGTGACGGCCCGCGTGGAGTTCGGGCCATTGCCTGTTCGACGATTTGGTCACGCCCGCTGCCGATGCGCTGGCCGTCGCGTGAACGTTCGCGTCCGCCACCGACGCCGAAGTTCGACCTGCCGGCACGGCGACGGTCGGACCGGCTTCCTTCCACCTCGTAGACCAAGCTCTCCGGGATCTCTTCGAGAAACCGGCTGGGCGGGTTGTACTGAGTCGCCCCGAACAACGTGCGACTCCACGCGTTCGTGAGATACAACCGCTCTTCGGCCCGGGTGATGCCGACATATGCCAACCGCCGCTCTTCTTCTAGTTCGTCGGGCTCGCCGAGCGAACGGATGTGGGGAAACACCCCGTCCTCGAGTCCCATCAAAAACACAACGGGGTATTCGAGTCCTTTAGCCGAGTGCAGCGTCATGAGGGTGACAGAGGAGTCGTCCTCGTCGAGCTCGTCGGTGTCGGCGACCAGGCTGACCTGTTCGAGGAAATCGTCGGCGTCGTCAAACTCTTCTGCGAGCCCGACCAACTCGGCCAGGTTCTCCAGCCGGCCATCGGCCTCCACAGAGTGTTCAGCTTCCAGTTCACCCAAATAGCCCGAGACCTCGAGCATCTCCTGGATCGCTGCGGCTGGACCTTCGTCGAGTGCGGCCTTTCCCTTTTCGAGGACCTGATGGAACTCCTCGAGGCCTCGGACGGCCTTGCCGGTAACCCCGGCTTCGGGTGCTCGACGGAGGGCGGCGTGGAACGTAAGCCCGCTTGCGGCGGCCCAGTTGTCGATACGGGCGACGCTGGTGTCGCCGACGCCCCGTTTGGGGGTGTTTACAACGCGCTTCATCGACACTTCATCGATGGGGTTGACGACGGCTTTGAGATAAGCCAGGGCGTCCTTCACCTCGCGACGGTCGTAGAAGCGGGTGCCACCGATGACCTTGTACGGAATGCCCACACGCACGAGGTGTTCTTCGAGGACGCGGCTCTGGGCGTTGGTGCGGTAGAAGACGGCTAGATCGGCCCATCGGTACTGCTCGGCGTCATGAAGCCGAGCGAGTTCATGCGACACCCAACGGGCTTCGTCACCTTCGTCGTCGGCGTGGTAGCGCATGATCTTGTGCCCGCCACCAGAGTCGGTCCAGAGCTGTTTGGGCTTGCGGCCGATGTTGTTGGCGATGACAGCGTTGGCGGCATCGAGAATGGTCTGGCTCGACCGGTAGTTCTGCTCCAACAGGATGACCGTGGTCTCGGGAAACCGGGTTTCGAACTCGACGATGTTCCGCATGTCAGCACCCCGGAAGGCGTAGATGCTGTTGTGAACCAACACTCCCTCGGCCACGTAGGTGTGGACGCCATCGACCTCGAGATCGACAACCTCCTTTCCGCCCCACTCGCCGTGAATGTCGACATCGACCACGGCGTCGGCAACCAGCTCGCCATCCTGTTCGACCAGGACCTCCATGCCCTCTCGGAGGTGCGACAGTGGGGTGTAGCCATAGATGCGGCCGTCGACGGCGACCCGTCGACGGATGTCGAGACCGCCAGCCATAGCGGCGTTGCGTGCGAACATCAGTGCCTCGGAGAACGACTTGCGACTCACCTCGACTCGCCAGCCACCGTTCTTTGCGTGCCGGACCGGAAAGCCGGCTTCGCGAAGCCGAGTGGCCACCTCCACCCGGTTCGAGGACCACTGCACCCGGTGGTAGCCCACGTCGCCACTGCGATGGTCGGAGAACATCGTGAGGTTCAGCGTCTGACGACGACCCCCATTTTGGGGGACGTAGTGGGGGAAGTCTTCGAGCAGCTCGAGGTCTGCGAGCAGCGTCTTCGCTGAGGTCGCGGTGTCGAGGTGGTCGTAGAGGCGCGCGATCGCCTCTTCATCCATAGCCAGGTCGCGTCCTACCCCGTGGAAGAGAGTGGTCGGTAGCCCATACGCCGCGGCGAAGAACGACTCCCAGTACGCAGCGTCGGCCCGGGATTCACAAACCCGAAGCACCCACAATTTGTCGGCACGCTCTTGGGTGCATCGCACCCTGAACCCGAGTTCATGGCGGCCCTCTGAGTTGGATCGTATGCTCCTGCACAACCCGACTCGGTACCCACGATCTGATCGGTACATGAGGTACACGTAGTGCCGGTCTTCGACCGGAATCATCCGAGCAGGGACGATGTGGTGCGGTGTACCGGCGAGCTGGTGCCCGCCGGCGGTTGTAACTGTGGTCAAGGGGTCGAGGTACAGCCCCCGCTGCACATGCGTGACAGTGCCAGGGACAAGTTGACCTTGGCCCCCTGTGCCGAGCACGGTGTCGCCCACCTCGATCTGTCCGATCGGCACAACGCCATCGGGTGTGCGGACCGGCGTCGCTACTGGGAAGCACTGGTCTTGATCGCCAACGACACAGACATTGTGGTGCTCGCCAGCCAGCAACAGCACCAGTTCGTTCTGGACCGGATTGGTGTCTTGGTATTCGTCGACAAGGATGTGCCGGAAACGACGTCGATAGTGGTCTAGAACGTCCGGGTTGGTCTGAAACAACCTGACCGTCACGAGCAACAGGTCGTCGAAGTCCATTGCGCCGGCCTTTTGCAACCGAGCCTGATACTCGTCGAAGACATCTGCGATCTTCCGCTCGGCCGGAGTCTGAGCCCGTTCGCGGTACTGATCGGGGCCGAGCATCTCGTTCTTGGCAGCCGAAATCGACGCATGCACCGACCGCGGCGGGAAACGCTTCGAATCGAGGTTGAAGTCACGCAGGATGTAGCTGGTGAGTCGCACGGCGTCGGCTTGGTCGTAGATGGTGAACGACGATGGGTAGCCGAGCACCTGAGCGTCGCGACGCAGGATTCGCACGCAAGCGGAGTGGAACGTGGAGACCCACATCTTCTCGGCCACCGGACCAATGAGGGCACCAACGCGGTATTTCATCTCGCTGGCGGCCTTGTTGGTGAATGTGATGGCCAGGATCTCGAATGGGGAGATGCCCTCTTGTTCGATTAGATGGGCGATGCGGTGGGTCAGCACTCGTGTCTTCCCCGAGCCCGCACCGGCGACAACCAGCAAAGGACCGCCTGGGTGGACGACGGCGTCGAGTTGGGCGGGGTTGAGATCCTGAGTCAGGGCAGACGACGGCATCGTCGGCCACCCTACCGGCGGTGTGTGACGCACGGTATGAGGTCGGGAGCGGATAGCTTTCGGGCTGATGGCAACAAGGAGCATGGCGGCAAATGGCAACTGACGAAGACGCCCTCGCGGCGGCTCTGGCCCAGTTCAACGAAGGCCTTGAAGCCCAAGCAGCCGATCGCGCCGCCCAGCGGGCCATCGACAAGGCCGAGCGAAAGAAGCAGCAGGCGGCGGCTCATCTGAAGAAACTCGACGGTGATCCGGACGCATCGGCCGAGGACAAGGCGACAGCCAACGACGAGTACCGCAAGGCCGTCGAGGAGTTCAACCAGCTTCGTTCCGGCGAACCCGTCGAAACGGGCGACGAAGCCACGGCCGAAGAGGATTCGCCCAGCGAACCCGCCGCCAGCGATAGCGAGCCGGCCGAGGGCGACAGCGACGCGACGGACGGCGACGCAGCAACCAGCACTGGGGAAGAGGCCAGTGGCGCGGCCGGCGGCGAGGAAGCCAGCGATGAATCGGCTGGACCCGACGAGGCTGGCGACGCGGGCGAGCCCGCGCAAGACGAACCAGCGGCCGAAGGTGCCGACGAGGGCGAATCCGACGGGTAGTCAGCGGATCCCACCTCTTCTGCCAGCGTAAAACGCGCACCTGGGGACACTTCACGCTGGCAGAACGCTCAAGCCCACCAAACGACACGCCCACCACCCGAGTCGGGATAAAGCAGTCGCGAGGGACGAGCGACGGAATCCCGCCGGGCAACCCTGCGGGTTGCATGGCGCAGCCGCAAACGCACAAGCGTGCGATTGCGGGTGGACCAGGCTGATCTAGGGTCGGCTGATGCCGAATCCGTTCCGCTTCAGCGTCAGCGCCACCGGCGAAACCGACGTGGGCAATTTCCTCGAACTCTGCCGCAAGGCCGAGGACCTCGGGTACTCCGCCGTCGCCATGGCCGACCACCTCGACGATCAGCTCGCCCCCATGGTCGCGCTCACCGCCGCTGCCGGCGCCACGACCAACCTGCGCCTCCTCACGCTCGTCCTCGCCAACGACTACCGCCACCCAGCGGTGCTCGCCAAAGAGGTCACGACCCTCGATCAGGTTTCCGGTGGCCGAGTCGAATGTGGCATCGGCGCCGGATGGATGCTCACTGACTACGAACAGGCCGGCATCCCTCACCACAGTCCCGGAGTACGGATCTCCCGCCTGGCCGAAGCCGTCGCCATACTCAAGGCAGCCTTCAGCGGAGAGCCCGTCGCCTTCGAAGGCGAGCACTACCAAATCGATGGACTGGCTAACACGCCCGGTCCGGTGCAGGTGCCCGGTCCCCCGATCGTGCTCGCCGGGGGAGCTCGCCGAATGCTCACCTTCGCCGCCCGTGAAGCCGACGTCGTGGGCATAAACGCGTCAATGGCCGCCGGTGTGATCGACGAACGTGTCGGGCCCACGGTCACCGCAACATCCACAGACGAAAAGATCGGATGGATCCGCGAATCCGCAGGGGACCGATTCACCCAGCTCGAACTCCAGACACGTGTTCATCTAACCCACATTGGCCCGGGTGCCGACGACTTCGCAGCAGCTGTCGCGCCTGCAGCGGGCATTCCGGCCGAAGAGGTCTTTCTGACGCCTCATGCCCTGGTGGGACGGAGCGTCTCGGATTGCATCGAGACCCTGCATCGCTGGCGTGAGCGCTGGGGGATCTCCTACATCGGCTTCAGCGGCGACGCCATCGACGAGATCGCCCCGATCGTGGCCGAACTCTCCGGCACATGACGCACCAACCAGACCGAAATCCGTAGCCAGGTTCCCAGCTCAACCAGGCAGGCCGAGTACCGTCGTGATCACCTCGGGCGGCCGGAACGCGGGAGCATAGATGGCGAAGAGATTGATCCTTCTGGCGGCTCTTGCCGCGATCGTGACCGCGGGCTGCATCCGCGTCGATTTCACCATCGATGTCCAAGAAGACGGCACCGGAACCATGGAGGGCATCACCGCCTTCGACTTCGAATCCTTCGGCGGACTGCTCGAGAACCTCGACGACGCCGGCATACCAGGGCAAGGCGATCTGTGCGCCGAATTCGAGAACGACCTGGGCATCGACGAAGGTGAGTTCGACGAAGTGAAGCCGTATACCGAAGACGGCTTCTGCGGGGTCGAATTCAAGACCAGTTTCGACGCCGATGAGTTCGACACCGTGGTCGGGGGCGTGAACACCGGTGGTGGCACGATCGAACGTCAGGGCGACGGCTGGTACTTCGAGCTTCCGTTGGACGACTCGGACTTCGACACCAGCGATGCCGAGTTCATACCGGGCTTCGAAGACATCTTGGGCGACGCCGCGTACATCGTGCGAGTACGGCTGCCGGGGGAACAGGTCGAGCACAACGGCGAGATCGACGGTGATGGTTTCGTTGTCTGGGACATCGACGTAACCAACCCGCCGGAGAAACTGTTCCTCCGGACCGAACCGGGAGAGACACAAACTGGCGAAGCCAGCGTCGGTCAAGCGGGCAGCAGCGATGACGGTGGGGGCAGCGCCGTCGGCGTCGTCATCATCGTCCTGATCGTGCTCGCCGGCCTGGGCGTTGCGGCCTATTTCTTGATGAGAAGCCGGAGCAACAACACGAGCGAATCGCCCGATGCGGGGCCCACTGCGACTGCCCCGTTGGCGCCTCCGGTAGACCCGAACGCACCGCCACAGGACTACACCGGTCCCACCACC
>JBPCTU010000491.1:0-2885 GCA_051011515.1 Acidimicrobiales bacterium | reverse complement strand
AGAGACCGCAATCTGCTCAGATCGTGCCGGTCGATCAACTCACCGTCGGGATCTTGTTGGCGGATGGCTCTGAATGCGGTCGGCGCGGTGAACATGCTCACCACGTTGTGTTCCTCGATCACGCGCCAGAACGCGCCCGCGTCCGGTGTGCCAACCGGCTTGCCTTCATAGAGCACCGTCGTGCACCCATGAAGCAGGGGCGCATAGACGATGTAGGAATGACCGACCACCCAACCGACGTCGGACGCCGCCCAGAACACCTCGCCCGGATTCACGTCGTAGATGTTCTGCATCGTCCACGCGAGGGCGACCGCATGGCCGCCGTTGTCGCGGATGATGCCTTTCGGTTGTCCTGTGGTCCCGCTCGTATAGAGGATGTAGAGCGGGTCGGTGGAGGCGACCGGGACACAGGCATGTGGTGTGGCCGCGGTCATCTCAGCTTCCCAGTCAAGATCCCTTGACTCGTCCAGCTCGGCGGTGGACTCTCCACGTTGAAAGACGATGCAATGGTCCGGGGTATGGGTTGCGATTGCAACCGCTCCGTCGAGCAGGGGTTTGTAGTCGACCACACGACCTGGCTCGAGCCCACATGAAGCCGAGACGATCACTTTCGGGGTGCAGTCGTCGATTCGGACAGCGAGTTCCTTGGCCGCGAATCCCCCGAACACCACCGAGTGCACTGCACCCAACCGTGCACAAGCGAGCATCGCGATCACTGCTTGAGGAATCATCGGCATGTAGACGATGACGCGATCGCCGCGTCGAACTCCGCGGCGACTCAACACACCGGCAAACAGCGCCACCTCATCTCTGAGCTGTCGGTAGGTGAACGTCTGCTTCGTGTCGGTCATGGCGCTGTCGTAGATCAGCGCAGGCTGGTCAGCGCGGGTCCCCTCGACGTGCCTGTCCAAGGCGTTGTGGCAGGTATTCAACTCGGCGCCCGCGAACCAACGCGCAGCTGGAGAGGCAGCCTCATCGAGGACCTTGTCCCAAGGCTTCGTCCATTCCAACTCGGCCGCAGCCTGGGACCAGAAGTCCACGGGTTGCCCCAGGGATTGCCTGTAGGTGGTGTCGAAAGACGATTTGCCCATGTGGTGAACCTAGTTCTGCTGGTCGGTTGCCATCGGTGACGCGAGGTAGTCAGTTCTTCGACGCGGCTGGTCGTGATGTTGGCAGAATCGCCTTTACCTGCTCAGCGGCGCGCAGACCACTGGCGAGTGCGCCCTCCATCGTCGCCGACTCGCGGGACGTGTGTTCTCCTGCGAATGTCAGCCGACCCACAGGAGCCGAAAGCTCAGATCTGGACTCGGCGGCGTCCAGGTCGAAGGCGGAGTAGCAGCCTTGCGACCAGGGGTCGGCCGACCAGTCGTGGAACGATGTGTCTCCATCGAGATTCAGGTCGGGATTGGCCCTTCTCAACTGGTCTAGCCAGGTCGAAGCTCCGGAGGAACCGATGGCGAGTTTCTGTTGCGCCTCGCTGGATCCGCAGAAGGCAGTAACAGCCTTTCTGACCCGACCGTCGCCCCCCTTCCCGGTCCAGGACCAGTAGTGCCTGGTCGTGTCATGGCGGGCTCGCAGGGATGGCGGCTCGACTAGCCCAACAGCAAGTTTCGCCGCTTCTCCGAACCGAATCTTCGAGGCCGCCAGGCTCATCTGCTGAGGCAAGGAAGGTCCAAATTCGATCGTGTGTAGCTGGTTCGCAGGAACAGCCACGACCACCGCATCGGCTGTGGTTTCGTAGGTACCGGAGCCTGTTGTACTGCGAACCCGTACGTCGGTCTCGTCCTGTGTCACCGAAGTAACTCGATGATCTAGCCGTACGACGCCCACTCGCTCTGCAATCGCCGTGGCGAGCGCCTGATTACCGTCGGCCAGCCGGAAGTAGGTTCCGTCCTCGGCCGAATCACCTGATGCTCGCAACGGCGACTTCCGGTCGCTCATAATCCGCAACCCGACCGTGCTGAGGTCGGCGCCAAAGGATGCCTGTAACCGACCAATTCTCCGTTGTCGAGCGCTCGCGTCCAGACGCGGCCGCCCACCCTCGGCCGTGCATCCATAACCTCCACGTCGACGTCGTGTCTGACCAGGCTGTAGGCAGCTGCGAGGCCGGCGAAACCGGCTCCGACCACGACAACTCGATGCATGTCACCGCCCCCGAGCGCCGAACGTTGGAGGGCCCGCGACCTCAGTCATCTCTCGCGGTGCGCAAGACCGCAGCCACGATCCTCGTATAGCCGGTGCATCGGCACAGGTTCCCCGAGAGACCGATCCGGACTTCTTCTTCAGTCGGCTCGGGGTTCTGGTCGAGTAGTGAGCGGGCCGACAAGATCATCCCCGGGGTGCAGAAGCCACATTGAACGCCGCCCTCGGCCAATAGGTTCGCCTGAAGCGAGTGCAGTTCGTCGCCGTTCATCACCCCCTCGATGGTTGTGACTTCTCGACCTTGTGCTTGTGCAGCCAAGAAGGAACATGAATTCACGCCACGACCGTCGATGAGCACCATGCAGGCACCGCATTCGCAATCGTCGCAGCCCTCCTTCGTTCCGGTCAGCCCCAGCTCGCCTCGTATGACGCTGAGCAGACTTTGCGACGTGTCGGCCGAGACCGCGTACTGGGTGCCGTTCACTTCCAACTCGTAGGTTTCGCTCATCGTGGCTCTCCTATCCCCGATGCTCGATTTACAGGCACCGACACCTGTTCACCCGCCGCGCGCAGGGCCGCAGCGCGAACTGCGCGGCGCGCCATCACACCAACCGTGTGAGCCCGATACTGTTCGCTGGCTCTCAGGTCGCTCAGGGGTCGGGCACCAGCGGTCGCCGCTGCGGCTGCCGCCTCGGCTGCAGACTCGACCGACTCGCCCGCCAAGTCGAGACCGTCGACTTCGA
>JBPCTU010000490.1:0-3640 GCA_051011515.1 Acidimicrobiales bacterium | reverse complement strand
GCCGACCACCCACCCCTACTCGACCCGGCTTCGCCGGGGCCGCGGTCAGATCAAGAGGCACGACGAGGACGCCTAATGTGATTGCATGAACGACACTCCGATCCTCGACGGCATCCGGGTCGTGGATATGACCCAATACCTCGCGGGGCCGACCGTGACCCGGCTCATGGCCGAGATGGGCGCCGACATCGTCAAGATCGAGCAGGCACCCCACGGCGATCCCAGTCGCAGTTACGCGATCGTGAACGATGGCCGGAGTGGCTATTTCGTCCAGCAGAACCGAGGCAAACGAAGCCTGTGTATCGATTTTGACAAGCCCGACGGTCGCGTGGTTCTCGACGCCTTGATCGCCAAGGCCGACATCCTGGTCGAGAACTACGGACCGGGTGTGCTCGAGAGGCGAGGTCTCGACTGGGAGTCACTTCACGTCGATCATCCGCGGCTCATCATGGCATCGGTCTCCGGTTATGGCCGCTCCGGTGCGTACAACGATCGCACCGCTTTCGACCTCATTGCTCAGGCCCAGAGCGGCATCATGTACATGACCGGCCCGGCCGACGGGCCGCCGATGCCCGCCGGCACCTCGATTGGCGATGTCGGTGCCGGAGTACACGCCACAGCGGCCATCGGGTTCGCCTTGTATCACCGCGAACGAACCGGGCGAGGGCAACACCTCGATATTGCGATGGTCGATTCGTTGTTTCACATGCATGAGCTCGGGGTTCAGGGTCCGCCGCTGACGGGCATGAAGTGGCGGCCTACACGATCAGGCCACAGGTCACCTATCAACGCACCGATGGGTGCCTTTGAAGGGCGGGATGGATGGATCGTCATACAGGTGATGGAACGACAGTGGCCCCCCTTCTGCGAGGCGATCGGGCGAGCCGAACTCGAGTCGGACCCGCGGTTTGCCGACCTTCGCGGGCGTCAGAAGAATCGCGACGAACTCAACGGCATCGTCGATGAATGGTTGATGGCTCACGATTCGGTGGACCACGCACTTGTGACCCTCGAGAATCACCGAGTGCCTTCAGCCAAGATCATCGAGCCGATCGAGGCGCTGGATCACCCCCATTATCTGTCGAGAGAGATGGTGCGGCGGGTGCCCGACCCCGTCTTGGGCGAGGTGGTTGTGCCGGGCATGCCGCTGAGGTTCTCGGAGCAACCAGAGCTGTTGGAGCTCCGGGCTCCCCTGCTCGGCGAGCACAACGGCGAGGTTCTGGCCGAGTTGGGTTATGAACCCTCGGCTGTGGCGGACCTCGAGGGCGCTGGCGTTCTGGGTTCCGGCAGCCGCTGATCAGTCGTTGGGACGATGCGGGTACTCGAGGCCGGCGATGATGATGTCGACCAGCTCGTTGGAGGCGTCTTTGGGTGACGCGTTCAGTGAGCCGATGACACCAGGTTGTGACAGGTCTGCGCCCAGACCCGCAAGAACTCTGGCAGCCGCCGCAGTGTTGACGGGCATGATCTCTTCGCGGGCTACTGCATCGTCCAACAACGCTCGGGTGACGTCGATGAGGTACTGCGAGTGGGACTGCATCAACTCTCTGGTGCGTGGATCGGCAAAGGTATCTTCGGCAAAGGACTCGCTGGTGTGGGCAACGGCCTCATTGGCGCCGCGCAGATAGGCCCGAATGCCGTCCAGCGCGCTCGAGTTGGCGCTCACACCCTCGACCGCGGTTCGGCCGACCTTCCACATGTGACGGTCGACCACGAGGAGAACGAGGTCGTCACGACTGGGCGCGAGCTCGTAGAGAGTGCGGAGGGAACACCTCACTTCCGCCGCGATGTCGGCCATTGTCAGGTGGGCGAAACCATCTGCGAAGACGGCAAGTAGCTGGTCCAGGACTTCGCGTTGACGCCGGGTGAGATTGGCCTCTCCGACGCGGGAGAGAATCGGTCGGGGGCCCTTTACCTCGCGAACAACAGCGGTCAGCGTTGGACCGCGGTGTGTAGACGTGTCGGTGGTTGTCACAACAGCTCGACTGGCACGTCGACAACGCGTGCTCTCAGCCACTCGCCAAGGCTCTTGGCCTGTCCGTCCTGGCGGGTGGAAGCTGCCACTCCTTCTTGCAACAGACCCTTGATGACGAAGTTCAGCGACCTGATCGAAGCCAATACGTGACGTTCGACAACAAGGTCGGCCGCTTCCGGAAGCAGTGCCTTGAGCTCCTCGACGGTGAGGTAGGCGTCGAGCCACGCCCATGCGGCATCGGTTCGAGCGAACACTCCCAAGTTCGCGTCACCACCTTTGTCGCCCGATCGAGCGCCGATGATGGTGCCGAGTGGCACCGGCCGCGTCTCGCCTTCGGGCATCTGTGCCTGCGGGCCAGGTGTGGCAGTGACGGTTCCCGTGCCGGTGGGACTGGTCGAATCCACGACTGTGCGGTTTCCACCGAGAATCGCGACGTACTGAGGAACGGCGGCGGCGTCGATCAAGGCGGGGGTGTAGACCCCGTAGGGTCGACTCCCTCCTCCTCCCAACCCGAAGAAGCCCGGGATCGTGGCCAAGCCGAGTTCGTTCAAGGTGTCCGATATCGGGCGGCCCAACTTGGTCTCGTCGCGGTCCTTTATCGTCAGCCGCCAAGCCGCCACGGCCTCGGCATTGGAGCCGGGATCAGCTTTGTCTGTTCGGTCGAGGCCGATCGTCACCTCGTCGAAGGAGGCTGGCCCAGAGCCGAGTGCTTCCCAGAAGGCGTCTTCGATCAACGCCGCCTTGGCTTCGATGTCGAGACCGACGAGTGCCAGAGCAATGTCCTGGCGGTACCCGCCCAGCTCATTCAGGGCGACTTTCAGCGTCGGCGGTGGCGGTTCTCCCTTGGTGCCGTGGATTCTGACCCGATCATCACCGACTTGGTCCAGCTCGATGGTGTCGAAGCGACTGGTCACATCGGGATTGAGATAGGCGGGTCCTCCTATCTCGTAGAGGAGTTGGGACGTAACGGTGCCGATGTCCACCGCGCCACCCGTCTTGTCGTGTTTGCCGATGGTGGAGGAGCCGTCTGCGGAGATTTCGGCCCACGGGAAGCCGGCGCGGCGCAGGCCGTCGATCTCGGTGAAGAACGAGTAGTTGCCCCCAGTTGCCTGAGTTCCGCACTCGATCACGTGGCCGGCAACGATCGCGCCGGCGAGCTGATCCCAATCGTCGGCCGCCCACCCGTGATGCCAGGCCGCCGGGCCACACACCACGGCGGCGTCGGTTGCTCGGCCCGTGACAACGATGTCGGCCCCCATCTTCAGTGCTTCGGCGATTCCCCAGCCGCCGACGTACGCGTTGGCGCTGATGAACCGGTCGACGTCTTCGATCGGTTCGCCGGTCTCGAAGTGTCTGAGGCCCATTTCTTCTTCTCTGGCGAGCAGGTTGTCGCCGGTGACGGTCGCAATCGTCGGAGCCAGCCCGAGCTTGTCGGCCACAGCCGCCACGGCCGCGGCGCATCCGTCGGGGTCGAGTCCGCCGGCATTCGAGACGACCTTGATACCCCGGTCGAGGCAGGACCCCATCACCCGTTCCATCTGGGCGACAAACGTTCTGGCGTATCCGCCGCCGTTACGTTTGGCTTGACTTCGCGCGAGGATCAGCATCGTCAGTTCGGCCAGCCAGTCGCCGGTCAGAACGTCGATAGGGCCACCCTCGACCATC
>JBPCTU010000489.1:0-2902 GCA_051011515.1 Acidimicrobiales bacterium | reverse complement strand
GCGGTGACACCGGCGCGTTCCATGGCATTGGTTGCCGACGTGGTGACCGCCCGGACCGCTGTGCGGAAAACCTCTTTGCCGTCCATGGTGATCTTGCCGTCATGATCGGTGTAACCGATGTGGCGGTTCTTACCGTCTGCGCCGAGGTCGAACCCGAGCAGAGTTGTCGAATCGTGTCGTTCGAGGACAACAGCGCCTGCGCCGTCGCCGAAGAGAATTGCCGAGCTTCGATCCTCCCAGTCGACGTAGTCGCTGAGGGTGTCGGAGCCAATCACCAAGACTCGTTCGAGGCCGGTGTCGATGAGTCCATTCGCTGCCATGAGGGCATATGTGAAGCCCGAGCACACCGCCTGCATGTCGCATGCACCGCCGCGGATGCCCAGCTCTGCGTGAACAGTGGCCGACGTCCCGGGCATGAGTTGGTCGGGTGTGGACGTGGCCACGATGACGAGATCGATGTCATCACCCGTCACTCCCGCACTGTCGAGTGCCTGCTGCCCCGCATGAATCGCCATCTCGCTGGTCGAGCCGCCAACGTGACGCTGGCGAATTCCAGTGCGCTCAAAGATCCACTCATCACTCGTGTCGATGGTGAGTGCGAGGTCGTCATTCGTGAGAACCTTCTCCGGGAGGTTCGATCCCCACCCGGTGATTCGACTCCCACTCATGGCTGACGCAACCAGGCAATGGGCTGCCGAGCGGTGACCCGCTCACCAGGCAGAGCGAGGAAACCCTGGAGTTCGCCGGCGAACGCCGATCGCACTTCCACTTCGCCCACGGTTCCCAGGGCAGAGCCACGCGTTATGGCCTCACCGACCTCGACGTCGTGATCGGGGGTGAAGACTCCTGCCGCTGGGGACACGATGAGCCGTTCGGTTGCGAAGAGATGTTCACCCTCGTGTGCTGGCGCCGGCGAGGAGACGCTGCTGATCGACTCCAAGAGCTCGTCGACGTCGTCGGGAGTGTTGATCGTGATGCGGGAGACGTCCTTCAGAGTCCGCTTGACGAGACCGGTCAGCACCGAACCCGGTCCCACCTCGATGAACGTGGTCGCGCCGTCGGTCTCGAGTGTGTGCAGCGAGTGTCGCCAACGAACCGGTGAGCAGAGCTGTGCGGTGAGCAGGCCTTTCCAATCTCCGGAGGCGCTGTGTACGGATCCGTCCACGTTTGCGACCACAAAGGTGTCGGCATCTCGAAATTCGGTCTGGTCGATCGCCTTGCGGAGGCGGTCTCTTGCAGGCGACATGAAGGGCGTGTGGAATGCACCACCGACGGGCAGCGGCATCGATCGTTTTGCCCCGAGCTCCTTGGCGACGGCGCCAGCTTCTTCGACGGCGACTGGAGCACCGGCGATCACGACCTGTCCGGGGGCGTTGTAATTGGCGACCCAGACGTCACCTGCGACCCGAGCGCATGCGATGTCGACCCGGTCATCGTCCAGGCCGAGGATTGCGGCCATTGTTCCATCCTGGTCGTCTGCCGCAGCTTGCATCGCGTCGCCTCGTTCGCTCACGAGGGTGACGGCATCCTCGAAGTCGAGGACGCCAGCTGCGGTGAGTGCGCTGTATTCACCAAGACTGTGTCCGGCATGACCTGCTGCTTCGACGCCAACTCTCGTGATGGCGTCAAAGGCGACCATCGACAAGACGAAGGTCGTCAGTTGGCTGTTTCGTGTGAGCTTCAGCGTGTCCGCATCCGCGTTGAGAAGCAGGTCGGCGACGTCGCGGTCGGCGACCTCGCTGGCCTCGGCCACCAGCTCCCAGGAGGGGTGGTCCTTCCAGGGAGACCCCATGCCAGGAACTTGTGATCCCTGGCCGGGATACATGAAGACGATCATTGACTACCTCGGTGACACAGCTGTGGGTCTACCAAGAACGCTAGACACCAAACTCGCACTTGACCAATTACCGCCCGGTAACCGGAAAGGGGTCTGACCCCTTGTCGAACAAAGGGGTCAGGCCCCTTTCCGGCACGCAGAGACCAGAACAAGCGAACGAGCGTTATCCTCGACATCGCTATCCAAGCCCGGATGGCGGAATTGGCAGACGCGAGGGATTCAAAATCCCTTGTCCGAAAGGGCGTGTGGGTTCAAGTCCCACTCCGGGCACTGTGACAACCGCACTTCGCGGTCCCGCTCGTTCCTCGCTCCAGCTCTCGCAATCACATCCGCACTCGGCTTCGTCGATGCGGCTCCCTGGCGGTTCGCCCGCTGCTCCGTCCCTCCGCAGCTCATTGCTGGCGGTTGTTGTGCGTATAGAGACACACGCGGGTCTGTATACGCACTGAGTGGACGCCTCGGGCGAGAGGGGAACGTAGCTCGCGGAGTGGCCATGCCGGTTTTCGCGGTTCTCGACCGGAAGTGTCGAGCGAGATGCAGGAGCTCGCGGAGTGACCATGCCGGTTTTCGCGGTTCTCGACCGGAAGTGTCGAGAGATGCAGGAGCTCGCGGAGTGACCATGTCGGTTTTCGCGGTTCTCGACCGGAAGTGCCGAGTCGACACTGCCGCCTACACTGACCGACGTGAAGCGTTCGATGGTTGAGCGAAGACTCATGGAGAACGGAGACGAGCTGAAGCGCGCTCGTGAAGACCTCCGCGTCTCGACGGAACAACTCGAGCACCTAGCCAACGAAGCTGACGAAGCTCGGCTTCGGGCGCTCGTGTCCGAGACTCCACTTTCGGAACAGTCGTTCCAGGAAGCATCACGTCATGCCGAGGCAATGCGCCGTCATCACACTGAGCTCCAGGCGCGCATCAGCGAGCTCGAAGCCCGACAGGACCAGCTTCTTGACCAGATGAGTGCATCATGACCACTCCTGCGCCACGCATTCTTGTCGCCGAGGACGAGGCGATCATTCGCCTCGACCTCGTCGAGACACTTCGCGAGGAAGGCTACGAAGTGGT
>JBPCTU010000488.1:0-3416 GCA_051011515.1 Acidimicrobiales bacterium | reverse complement strand
TACACGCTCCACTCGCTGCTCATGGCCGGAGCCGTGATCGCAGCGCTGGCGTTGATCAGGCCGATGGTGGGATACGTGCGGAAGAATTTCGAGTTGGTCGCAACTGGCGCTCTCCTTTTCTACCCGTTGCTTCGATCGGTGACCGGGGGCCAGAACACTGCGCTCAGCTTGCTCGCACTCGCGGCGATCTGGCGGCTGCTCCACGATGACCAACAGCTCGCCGCGGGGCTCGTGATCGCTCTGCTGATGTTCAAGCCGCAGTTCGCCATTCCCCTGATCGGTCTCATGTTTCTCACCCGCCGATGGCGGGCGGCCACGTCCGCAGTGTTTGGGAGCGCTGTGTTGTGGCTCGCCGCGGCGGGGTTGATGGGCGTCAACTGGCTGACCGTGTGGTGGAACGAAGTGGCCGACTTCGCGTCCATTGACGCCGAGGTCAACGGCCACAACGCAATCTCCTGGCTGGGCGTCGGCGAACACCTCTTCGGTCCCGGGTCCACAGCCGCTGCGGCGTTCGCCGGGCCGGCCGTGCTTGCGAGCATCGGGGCGGTCGTCTGGGTTTGGACCAAACCGAATCTGGGGTTGGACGTCAGAATCGCTGCGACGGCCCTGGCGCTGATCCTGATCTCGCCACACGCGATGTTCTACGACGCCGGATTGTTGGTGCTTGCAGCGGTTGTGTTGTTGGATCGCCTGGGCTCCGATGCATATATGCCAATCGCCATCTGTTGGTTCGGGGCATGGTTACACCTCGGCGCCTCCTGGATCGACTTCTCGATTCTGTTCGTCGTGATGGTCCTCACCTCAGCGATCGCGGCCAAACAGTTGTGGCGAAGCAGAAAGGTCCGGCGCCGGGATCCAGTGGCGGGCCATGATGAGTCATGCTCGCCGACACCCCAGCTCCGCCCTACTACGCAGTGATCTTCGCCACAACGCGTTCTGCCACCGACGCCGATGACGGATACGAGGAGACAGCCGCGCGGATGGAGGAACTCGCAAGGGCTCAACCCGGATACCTGGGGATCGACTCGGCCAGATCCGACATCGGCATCACGGTGTCGTATTGGTGCGATGAGGCAGCGATAACGGCTTGGCGGGACAACTTCGAACACGAAGAAGCGCGTCGGCTCGGCCGCGAACGTTTCTACGAGAGTTACTTCCTACGGGTCGCGAGAGTTGAGCGTGCCTACAGCTGGGAGACCGGCGAGAGCAGCTAGCCCGGCGTCGTTAGCCGGCCGAACGCGACGAAGCGTCTCAGCGACGTGTAGCCCACGCCAGGCCGCTGATGGCAGTGGCCCCTGCGATGAGCATCAGCTGGCCGATCCAGATCCCGCCGGTCATCGGCAGGTGGCCATCCACGCCACAGATGAAATGCCCCGTGAGCATCACCGCGCCGGTCATGAAACCGACGATCGCTGTTGGCCCGAGCTTGAAGGCACCGGCGACGATGGTCCCCAGCCAGGCGAATGCCGCAATACCGCTCAATACGGTCAGTAGCAGTGTCGGCTGGATGGACTCGGTTGTACCGGGATTGACCCAGCTGGCGATCAAACCGGCGACCAGCCAGCTCAGCGCCACAGCTCGAGGTCCGATGAAGAACACCCGACTGGAGGAGGTGCCTGCATCAACAAATGAACCGTCCGAGGACGCTTCCGGAGCTGGTCCTGGGATGACCTCAACGGGCTCGTAGTCTGTGCCTTCGTTAGCAGCGGGTGCGTCGGTGAACGACATGGGGCAGCCTCCGGTGGGGATCTCTCCAGTCTTGCAGGAATCGCGGAGCCGTATCGAGCGGCGCCGCCCGGTGGTCTTTGGATCGCCTTGATCGGTGACCCTGACCGGTGACCCTGGCCGCCTTCTGCCAGGGTAGCTACCGTCGGTGACAGCGTTACCCATCGAGACGCTGGGTGGGCGATCCGCCCACTGGCAGTGGCTCAAACGCGTCCGCGGACGGATCCAGAGCGCCACCCGCTGGCCCGGAAGGTGCCGGCCGTTGACATGGGGCTGCTTTCTCTGCTCGAGGCAGGGTGAGTACTACCTCACTAGTGTCAGCGGGAGGCTGCGGGAAGGCAAGGTTTTGGAACAGAGGCGAGGGATCGGATTCACACCGCTAGAGCAACGACGTGAGGTCGTCGTCGATCTCTGTAAGCTCGCCGATTCGCTCGGCTACGAAGCGGTACAGATCCCCGAGGGTTGGGGGCTGGACTCGACCGCGCTAATCGCTGAGATCGCGGTGAAGACCGAACACATCCGCCCGATGTCGGCGATTGTGTCGATCTATGGCCGGACACCTGGCACGATCGCTATGAGCACCGCCACTCTGGCCGACATCTCGGGCGGTCGGTACGTTCTCGGCCTAGGTGTGTCCACTGCAGCCATGGTGGAGGGTTTCCACGACGTGGAATTCGACCGGCCCGCCAAACGGCTCGGCCAGGTCGCCTCAGACGTCAGATGGCTTCTCTCGGGTGAACGCGCGAACCTGCGCCGTGACACAGCTGCTCGACCATTGCGGTTGGGGTTGCCCCCTGTCACCGATCAGGAGATCCACATCGCCGGACTCCGATCGAGAACGAGCAGAGTCGCAGCGGAACAAGGTGACGGATGGATGCCGGCATTCATCGGCCGTGACCGGCTGAAGTCGCGTAGTCGGGAATTGCTGGAGGTGCGCGCGGCGGCTGGCATCGACGACCCGTTCACGGTGTCGGCCGCGGCCATGAGCGCCGTCCACGACGATGAGTCGGTGGCTCGCCAGATGGTCGCAACCAACCTGGCTTTCTACATAACGGCGATGGGTTATGCACCACTTTTGGTCGACCAAGGCTTCGGCGCCGAGGTCGAGGCCGTGGTCGAGGCCAACCCAAACCCGAGTCCAACGAACTCGGTCATCCCTCCCGAAGCCGAGGCGCTCCTCGAACAGTTCGCCGTGTACGGAGACGACAGTGGAGTCGCGGACCAACTACAAACATGGGACCAAGCCGCGGACATCGCCGTCATCGGCCTATCGCCAGGCCAAAGCCGCGAAGACCTGGCGCGGGTGGTAACCGCCGCCGCGCCAACCAAGTAGTCCGACCGAAGCACGGGCAGCCGCATACGTCCGTGCGCGAGAGAGCGAACAGCCAGGGTGCCTGCCAACACCGCCAGGTGAAAGACTGAACTGCATGACCGATGCAGCTTCAACAGTCCTATTCCGCTGGTTGGCCGCCGGCGACGCAGGCGATCTTGACGCATTCGACGACCTGCTACACCACGACGCAATTGTTCATGCACCACTCGGGCTCTCCACAACAAGCGCTGACGAAGAGAAGGCGGTCTGGGCCGAAGCACTGGCCGCCATGCCCGACATCTGTCACGCCGTCCAGGAGGTCGTTGTCGATGGCGATGTCGAAATGGCACGTGTGGTCGTAACAGGCACAATGCAGTCA
>JBPCTU010000487.1:0-4227 GCA_051011515.1 Acidimicrobiales bacterium | reverse complement strand
CCTAGCACTAGCCCGATCGACGTCATGTGAGACGACCGGCCTTGGTGCGCATGGGTCCAGTATAGAGATGCTGCTCCGGATGCTTGAAATAGAAGGCAGCGCTAGCTATCCAAAGCGCACCGCTGCTGAGAACGAACGCTTCTTCTCGGTTCGCCCGCACTTGGTACTGCCGGGACACAATCTTGCCGATGAGCCCACCGATGAGCCCACTGATGAGCAAGACTTGACCCCTTGAGTACGGCGATTCTGGTAGCGAGCGCGGGTGGGCATCTGTCGGAGTTGGTGCGGATCCAGCGGAGGCTCGCCGACTACGACGATTTCGTCTGGGTGGTACCCGATACCGGCCAGGCCCGCTCTCTCCTGGGCACGAACCCCCACGCTGGGCGGATCGAAGCCATTCCTGACCTCAAGTCACGCGACCTCCTGGGCGCGTTCGGTTTGTTGGGCAAGGCCTGGTCACTGATGCGAGCCGAGAAACCCGACGTTGTCCTGAGCACTGGCGCCGCGCCGGCAGTGCCGTTCCTGGTCGCCGCGGCACTGGCTCGTGTGCCGGCGTTCTATGTCGAGTCGCTCGCGCGGCTCGACGGGCCCAGCCTGTCCGCCAAGTTGCTCAAGCCAGTCCCAGGTGTTGCGCTGCGCACCCAACACGAGAGCCTCGCGTGGGACGGCTGGGGTTCGATCGGACTTGGCGTCACCTACACCACTTCGAAACGCCCGGCGCCAACACGGCCGATGCGAGCCGTAGTGACAGTCGGGACAACTCATTTCGACTTCAGGGCTCTGTTGAGCCGGCTGGTGACGATCTTCCCCACCAATGCCGATGTCACCTGGCAGGTGGGGTACAGCGATGTCGCCGACTTGGATCTACCCGGGGCCACGCAGCTGGTGCCCCCCGACGAGATGGCCGAACTCATGAAACACGCCGATGTGGTCGTGGCCCATGCGGGTGTTGGTAGTGCACTCGACGCCCTTGAAGCGGGCTGTATGCCGATTCTGGTGCCGCGCCGCGCCGAGCGGGGTGAACACGTCGACGATCATCAGGTTCAGGCTGCGCAGTGGTTGCAGTCGCTCGGTCTGGCGATAGCTCCGGAGCTGGACGAGCTGGGCCCAAGCCACCTGGAGTTGGCCATGACCACAGCAGTTCAGGCGTCATCTCCGCCGACACCGCTGCATCTGCTGGGGTGACTCGTCAGCTGCGTTTGAAGAAGCCCTGCGACGACGGCTCACTGATGACTGTCAGCACCTTCGAGCGATCGACCCCGAGCTGGGCGATGACATCGCTGAGTTGGTTGCGCAGCTGCTTCTTGAGTGGCACTGCGAGAACGATCGCATCGGCATAACGGCAGGCTTCGATCACCGCAGCGGATCCGAGCAGCGGTCCGCCGTCGATGATGAGCACGTCGCCGAACAACGCCGCCGTCTGAACCACCGCTCTGGCATTGGCGCGGCGCAACACCGACATCTCTTCGCCTTGGCCAATGATGTTCACGCCACCGAGCTTGGTGGGGGAGAGCACCAGATCGGACTCGACTCCTACGCCCTCCTCGATGCAATCGACCAGCTTCGCCAAACCACCGGACTCGGGATCGCCGTGTCGCTGGCTCAGGGCTCGGTCGCGGTCGTCCGCGTCCAGAACGGTGACCAACGAACCCTGTTGGGCAAAGCGGCCCGCGACCGCCAACGACGAAGTTGTCGCTCCGGCCCCCAGGCGAGGGCCGATGCACGCGATGACCAACGGCCGCTCGACCGATCCGAGCGCCTCTGACCGGACCGCAACCTGGGCGAGGGTCTGCAAAGTTCGCCCCCTGGCCTGTTGGGCTGCCATGAGTGGGTTCGTCCGCATCACGCGGGACCGTGTGAACGTGCCCACCACCGGCGGGCCTGTGACATCGCTGACCGAGACCGAGGCGATGAGGTAAGGCGAGAACTGAGCCCAGATCAGAGCGACAACGAGGCCCAACATCGCGCCGACGATGTAGCCGCCGACGATGAGAAGGCTGTTGGAGCTGGTGAGCGGCAAAGCCTCGCTCGCGTTCTGGACGACCTCGGTGTTGATGCGCAGTAGACCGCTGAGTTCGAGTTCGTTCTTGGCCGTCTGGACGCGGTTGAACTCGTCGATCAGCAACACTCGACTCGAAGCCTCGTCGGGGACGATCGCATTGATGTCGGGAATCGCGTCACGGCTGATCACGAAGGGCTGCATTCGCTCTTCGATGACCCGGTTCACTTCGTTGAGCTCGTTCTCGATCTCCTCGAGTCGTCGATCAAAGGCTTCGATCTCGGGCTGTTGCCGCGTGGCCGCGCTGGTCTCGAGAGCGCTGATATAGGTGTCTACGAAGGCTTGAGTCACCACCACTGCCCTGCCCGGCACCGAGGCGGTGGAGGTGATCACGACGATGTCGGTGTCGTTGACCTGTTCGAAGTCGGTCGACTGGCCTACATCTGAGGTCTCGGGGTCGTCGCCGACGACGATTGCGACTTCGGTTGCCAGGGCGCTGCTCTCCAGAACGTTCAGCTGGCCTTGGACGTAGCGGTCAGGATCTCCGGAGAGGTTGATGGTTTGAGCGGTTGTCGGGGGCGACACGAGTAACACGGCAGTCGACTCGAACTCGACGGTGTCGCTGTTGTTGTCGAGCATCGCGCCGGGGATCGCGCCCAGCAGTGAGAACAGGACAACTATCCACCACCGTCGCTGAAGCGCCTTGATGACGAATGACAGCTCCATGCGAGGGTCGTCTCACTATCCGATCGAGAATTGGTTGGCTCGTAGCCACCGGATCGTGCGCCCGCCCCCGCGGCACTACTTCGGTGAACAGCGCCACATGGTACCTATGGTGTGGCAGCGTGCAATGTCAGACGCCCTCGGCCAAGGGCGCCTGACCCCCTCATCGGCCACAACGCGCGCGTATGTAAGCAGTTTTGCCTGCTTCGAGCGCTGCCCATCTGAGCCACACAACACGGATATACGGCGCCACTGCTCCCGTCGTCGACTCGGCGATTTCGATACCGGTACGATTGGGGCGTCGTGACCTCCCCGAGTTCCACCCAGTCGTTACCCCGCGACGGCGACGTGCGTTGGGTTGCCGGCGGCACCGTCACTGTTCCTACGGCGGAGCTCGACGATCTTGGGCCGATCTCGCTGTTCTTGTTGCGCATGTTCCTGTTGCTCGCGCCGATAGGGATGCTCAAGGGTTTCGACACCTATGACCCGCTCGACGGGGTTCAACGATTCCTTTTTGCGGCACCCGCCTACGCCGCGCTGGTCCTCGCTCCGCGCCGGGCGATCGTGCGGATTCCGGTATCGCTGAGCCTGACGCTCTTGCTCGTGTGGATGGGGCTGTCTTCGTTATGGAGCATCGACAGCGCCCAGACCCTCTATTCATTGCGGCAAGATCTGATCCTGGCGGGTGGCCTTGTCATCGCCGTTGGGCTGCTTCCGGTGAGCGAGACCTACCGGTGGTTTCTGAATGGCCTCAAGCTCCTGCTGTTGATCCAGATCTTCGCAGTGATAGTTGATCCGGCAGCACGGGCGAGTGTGGAGTTCGGGCAGGTCCAGGATCCATGGCGCGGTTGGATGCCGTCCAAGAACCAGCTGGGCCGGTTCGGGGTCCTCACGCTTACGAGCGTTCTGGTCCTGGACAAGAACCTGATCTCCCGGATCGTCTGGTCGTCTCTGGCCCTCGTCCTGATCATCGGCTCGAGTTCTGCGACCTCGTTGGGGGCCACGTTCGTGGTCCTTCTGGTCATCTTCTGGATCCGTCGGTACCAGCGCGTTGGTGAGGCCTGGGGTGGGGTGTTCATCCTGGCTTCGGTGTTCATGGGCCTCATCATGGTCATCCTCGCCTTCGCGTCGGTCGCGCTCATTGTGGAGGCTTTGGGGCGAGACCTGACCTTCACTGGTCGAACTGCGGTCTGGGAAGCCGCGCTGCCGCTGGTCGACGACGCGCCCTGGCTCGGGTATGGATACGAGGCGTTGTGGACCGGATCAACCGGTACTTCTGTCGATCTCCAGCGTGAGATCGGATATGGCGTCGCGCACGCCCACAACGGCGCGCTCGACGTGACGTTGTCATTGGGTGTGATCGGGCTGTTGCTGTTCTTCGGTCTCTTCATGTCCACATTGGTGTTGAGCCTTCGTCACCTCCGAACCAGCGACTACGCAGCGTGGGTGTTCATGTTCCTCATCCTGCAGCTGATCTTCGGCGCAGTCGAGGCGACCTATTTGGG
>JBPCTU010000486.1:0-2624 GCA_051011515.1 Acidimicrobiales bacterium | reverse complement strand
CACCCCGGCGCCGCACACCACGCGACGCGGCCGCCAGTCACTGGTCGAGCTTCTTCCTTCACCTCTACCCGGTCAAAGTCCGTGAAGCGGAACTCGGGTTCAAATACTCGTGGTACCTGGGTGTCATCTCGACCGTCCTGTTCGGCTCACTCGTCGTCTCTGGCATGTATCTGATGTTCTTCTACGTGCCATCACCTGGAACCGCCTACGGCAACATCCAGACAATCCAGACCGAGGTCGCCTTCGGCCAATACATGCGCAACGTCCATCGGTGGTCGGCCCACCTCATGGTGCTCGCGGTTGCCATGCACATGGCGAAGGTCTTCTACCGCGGCGCCTACAAGAAGCCGCGAGAGTTCAACTGGATGGTTGGGGTGATCCTGCTCGTCCAGACCCTTCTTCTATCGTTCACCGGCTACCTCCTCCCCTGGGACCAACTCGCCTTCTGGGCGGTCACGGTCGGCTCGGAGATGGCCGGCTACGCACCGTTCGTGGGAGAGCAAACCAAGGGCCTCCTCCTTGGCGGGCAGACCGTCGGATCCGAAGCGCTCCTCCGCTTCTATGTCCTTCATGTTGGCGTGCTGCCCGCCACGCTCGTGATCATGTTGATGATCCACCTCTGGCGTTGGCGCAAGGACTCGATGCTGGAGCTCGAGAGAGAGGAACCGCTCGATGACTGACATCGACAACTCCGACCAGGGCACTCCGGTGAGCCTCGGTGCTAAACCGCCGACCCACCAAGGTCGGCGCGTGCTCGGAGTGGTGCCCGGCGCTCCCGTCGCCGGCGAACGCAAGGACCCCGCCGAGGATCGCATGGTCATGGTGTGGCCGCACCTTCTCGTGCGCCACGCGGTTGCTGCAATGTCGGTGATCTTTCTCGTGCTCGTGCTCGCGGTTCTCTTCGACGCACCCCTCACGAGCGTCGCCAACCCGACGGTCACCCCGAACCCGGAGAAGGCGCCGTGGTACTTCGCAGGTCTTCAGGAGCTTCTTGCCCACTTCCATCCGTTGGTTGCGGGCGTACTGATTCCAGGAGCAATCCTCATTGGGTTGCTTGCTCTGCCGTACATCGACCGCAGCCTCTTCATTCGACCGCGCCACAGGCGCGTCGCCGTCGCCACGTTCACCACGTTTGTTGTGATCTTCGTGATTCTGACGATTATCGGCTTTGCGTTTCGGGGGCCGAATTGGGGTTGGGTCTGGCCGTGGGACGAATGGCACGGGAAGTTCTGAGGAGGCACTGATGGCAAACACCATGGAACGACGAACGCTCTTGAGCCGCCTCTGGGGCGCTGGCGCGGGCCTCATCGCCGCCGCCGGCGCGTGGACCTCGTGGGATCTTCTCCAGCCGCTCCCGACAGTGGGCTTCGGAGGTCGCGTGAGGTCTGTGCCACCGGAGGCTGTGCCCGAGGGCGGAATCGTCGAGGTTCCAGCCGCCCGTGCGTTCCTTACCCGCGTGGACGGAGAGCTGCTCGCCCTCAGCGAGAAATGCACGCACCTTGGCTGTCGGACCCCGTTCTGCGAGTCCTCCGGTCGGTTCGAGTGCCCATGCCACGGTTCGGTCTTCAGCCGAGCCGGTGACTACCTTGCCGGACCGGCGCCGCGTGGAATGGACCATTACCCGGTCGACATCGAAGAGGGGCTCGTCTACATCAACACCGGCGAACGCACCGACGGCGATGCGCCAGGGAATCTCCGCGTCGATGAACCCGCTCGTGGCCCATCCTGTGCAGGAGAAACCCACTGATGGCCTACGAGACCGATGAAGAACTCGAAGCCAGCACCAATCGCGTCATGGCCGTCGGAGCCGTGCTCCTTCTCGCCATGGCAGCGGTGTTCCCGCTATATCGGTTCTTCGAACCGAGCAGTCGTGACGAGTCGCGCCAGGAGCACCTCGACTCGCTCGCGACCACCGGCGAAGGTCTGTGGAATCTCAACTGCGCCTCCTGTCACGGCCTCAACGGTCAAGGTGGAACTGCACCAGTTCTCAACTCGAAGCAGTTTCTGCAGGCGGCGGGAGATGAACAGATCGAGACGTTCGTTGCAGTCGGTGTCCCCGGTTCCGCGATGAACGCGTACTCCCAGGACTTCGCCGGCCCGTTCACCTCCGAGCAGATTCGTGCGGTGACGATCTTCATGCGCACCTGGGAGCCCGACGCGCCCGACGTCCCCGACTGGCGCGAACCGAGGCCGGTGGGCTGAGACTCCCGACCATGCTGGTGGGGGCCGTTTGGCCCTCCGGTACTGATGCATAGATGTCGAATAAAATGGAGTGGAAGGCCCGACCCAGACTGCAACGTGGAACGGAGCCGAGCGGTGGCGCTCGCGTCCGGTCGTAGCGTTCTGCCTCCGGGCAGCGGTCTTTCTTGGCCCGATCCTCGTCGCAATAGCGGTGAGCTACTCGCTGTCAGTAAAGTACCCGCCCGAACGCCTCGGCCTTCCGGTTCTTCTCTGGTGGATCCTCTTGGCTGCCATCGCAACAGCGGTCATGATTGTTGCCGACCGGTTCGCGCGCAGGTTCCTTCCGCTCGCGGCGCTCATGAAGCTCTCGCTCGTGTTCCCCGACAAAGCGCCCGCTCGGTTCAAGAAGGCACTGCGAAGCGGCACGACCAACCAATTGGCCA
>JBPCTU010000485.1:0-3024 GCA_051011515.1 Acidimicrobiales bacterium | reverse complement strand
CGTTCACGGGGTCTGTGCCGTAGCTGTTTCCACCGATGCTGACGGCGCCTCCGAGGTTGCCGTTGTTTTCGACACGCACGCTGTAGGAAACCGAGGGGTCGTTGTTCCAACTCCACGACTCGCTCCACGTCCAGCGGGTGCCCTCATAGCGGAAGTTGGAGAAGACACAACGCACCCCGCTCGGAACCGCCGGGCCGCCAGGCGGGATCTCTGCGCAGTACGCCGCAACCGAGACCGACGTTGCCAGCTCGATGTTGTTCTTGTCGACGGCGATGATCTTCGTGACTCGCCGGGTCGTTTGATGCACCGGGGGTTGCTTGCCGACCGAAACTGTCGCTCCGTCGTCGTACTGGACCTTGTAGTCGTTCACCCAGCTGGGGAGCGTCTCCCAAGCCCACGACCATTCGGCCGGGCCCAGCGTGTTGCATCCAATCTTCGACGGACGAACTCGTTCGTCGCCCGTCACGATCTCTGGGTTGACCGTGAGCGTTCGGCTCGTCCAATGTGATCCGCCAGGGCCGTTCGCTGTGAGGCGGATCGTGTAGCTGCCGTCGTGCGCGAATGTCCTCGACGGGTTCGCCTGCGTGCTGGTCCCGCCGTCGCCGAAGGTCCAGGAGTAACTCGTGGCGTGGCTCGAACAGTTGGAGAACGTGACCGTGTGTCCCTCGGTGATGGTCGATGAGCTCATCGTGAAACATGCCACGGGATCTTCGACCTTCGCCGTCACGGCGATCGTCCTTGTTTCGACGTCGGAGCCCCCTGGCCCAGTAGCGGTCAGGCGAACGGTCTTTGAACCGGCGGTCGACCAGGCCTTGGTCGGGCTGCTCTGTGAGCTCGTCCCTCCATCTCCAAAGGTCCAGGAGTAGCTGCTCGCGTCCGACGAGCAGTTGGAGAAGGACACCGACTGGCCGACTTCCACGGATGTGTAGTTGGGATTGAAACACGCTGTCGCGGCCGGGGTTGGTGGCGGGTCCTCGGTGACCGTGATCGTGACGGAGTCGACGTCTGAACCGCCTGGACCCCGTGCGGTCAGTCGGACCGTTTTTGCGCCGGTCGTCGTCCACGATGCGCTGGGACTCGTCGAGGTGCTGCTCAACCCGTCGAGGTCCCAGGAGTAGCTGGTGGCGTCGCTCGAGCAGTTGCTGAGACGCACCGTCTGGCCGGTCTTCACTGCGGTGGTACTCGGCGAGATGCACGCTGTCGGGTTCGGGTCAGGATCAATCGCTCCGCCGTTCCCCTCTCCGCCGGTACCGCCCCCGTCGCCGGTGTCGCCGTCACCCTCGCCCAACGAGTTGGCGCTGCCCTCACCCGCGTTGTCGTCATCGTCATCGTCATCGTCGGAGGAGTCGCCGTTCCCTTCGCCCGGCGCACCATCGCTGTTGTCGTCGCTGTTCGAACCGTCAGCGCCGCCGTTCGAGTCGTCGGTCGCATCCTCCCCGTCGAGCGGAGCACCCTCGACATTGGCTTCGCCAGTGCCTTCGACTTCGGGGGTGACCTCCTCGTCTGCAACTTCGGCTGACTCGAGCTCGCCGGGGCCGTCGTCGCCGCCAAGCGCAAGCGCAGCGCCAGATCCGAGAAGTGCGATGAAGAGGGCAGCCGCCGCCACTGGCAGAAGCCACGCACGCTTCTTGCTCGACTCGTCATCGTTGTCCAGTTCGATCGTGGCCGCTCGTTGCGACGAACCAGTCGTGGCTGGTCCATCTGGAATCGTGAGGTTCCGGCGCGGAATCGCGACGGTCACGGGGCCAGCCAGGGCCGGATCGAGATGTGGGTCGATGGCCAAACGCAGGATCGACGCAAACTCACCAGCAGTTTGGGGACGCTCTTCGGGAGCCTTCGACATCGCGGCATGAACCGCGCCTCGAACAGCTTCCGGAACGTCCGGGCCATCGAGCGCCGGCGGATCTTCGGTCACAACGCGCATCATCACAGCAACGTCGGTGTCATTCTCGCCCGTGAGGAATGGCGCCGATCCGGTGATAAGCGCGCTAAGTGTGGCCGCCAAGCCATACACATCGCTGGCGGCCGTTGCCTCCTCACCGTTGAAGCGCTCCGGTGGCATGAACGAAGGCGTCCCCAGTGATTTCGAGGACTTGGAGTGTGACGAGTCCAACAACTTGGCGATACCGAAGTCGGCAACCCGCGGTACACCCTCTTCGTCGAGGAGGATGTTTCCAGGCTTGATGTCGCGATGCAGGATCTTCTGCGTGTGGGCGTATTCGACCGTGTCGGCAACCTCTGCGATCAGCTGTGTCGCTGTCTGCCAATCGAGCGCTCCCTCGGAGTCGATGCGGTCCTGGAGCGAACCCTCCATCAGCGGCATCAGAAAGTAGGGCTCTTCACGATCGGTCAGCCCGGCATCGAGCACTGGGACGATCCCGTCCTGTGATGCAAGGGTGCGAAGGGTGTCCTGCTCGCGTTCGAAGCGGGTGCGCTCTTTCTCCGAATCGGCGCTTGCACGCAGGAGCTTCACTGCCACTTGCTCGCCGGTGTCCATGACTCGGGCGGCGAACACGTTTGCCGACCCTCCGGCGCCGAGGTGAACCGCTGCCGAAAGTCCGTCAATCCCCAGATCCACCGACTTCTGTCCAGACCCGTTTCCAGCCGGTCCGTCGCTGTCGAATTCCGTTTTCTCGGTCACGCCCTCGCCTCCGTGTCACACTCTCAAATAGAGCACGCTGTTTCTCTTTGTGCCCACCCGGGTTTGGGGGTCGGCGCCTGCTGTAGTTGAGAACGTAGATGCTGTGCGCCAAATGGCGCATCGGTGATCTCCCCCATCGTGAGAAGGGGTATCGGGGATCAGCCCGAAGTGGTCACCGTTAGATTTTTGGTTGCCGTGTTTCCGTTTCCTTTGCCCTGGCCGTTTGCTTCCACGGTCACGGTGATGACGTAGGTCGTGTTCGGCTTGAGCTTTGGGGTCCAGAACCCGGGAATACCCAGATGGCGGGTGGTGCAGCCATCTGGTTGGCCGGCGTTGCTGCCAACGACAGCACCGCCCTGCTCTCGAATGACAAACGATCCGTT
>JBPCTU010000484.1:0-4944 GCA_051011515.1 Acidimicrobiales bacterium | reverse complement strand
ACTCTCAGGAGTGGGTGGATCCCGACGATTTCGACTCAACGGTCACCGAATCGCAGTTCAAGGCCCAGGTTCTCCGAACAGCACGGAGAATCCCATCGTTGCCGGTGCCCAACAACAAGCTGGGTGTTGTCGATCTCTACGACGTCAGCGACGACTGGATTCCGATCTATGACCGCACGGACTTGGACGGGTTCTACGTTGCCATAGGGACCAGCGGAAACCAGTTCAAGAATGCCGGAGTAGCCGGGCACTGCATGGCCGAGCTCATCGAGGCGATCGACGGGGGCCTGGATCACGACCGTGAACCGTTAACCGTCAAGGGTCGGTACACGGGCCTGGAGATGGACCTGGGTTTCTACTCGAGAAACCGGTCGATCAATCCTGATTCCTCGATGTCAGTCAACGGCTGAACCTGCCGCCAAACGGAGGTCACGGGTCATCCTGGCGATTTCGGCTGGGCCAATCTCACAGCAGCCGCCGACGATGCGGGCACCGAGGTCCACACAACGCCTGACGTGTGCGCTGAACGCCTCGGGCCCTAGGTCGTCACGAACCTCCGGCAAGTGGTCGCCTGACTGTAGGGACCAGCCATCAGGGATTCGCACGAACGCGTTGGAATAGGCACCCACCGGCTTGTTGGTGGCTGCGATCAGCCTCGGCAGCGCAGCCTCGACCATCTCAGGAGACGTGCAGTTGATGAGGTAAGCGTCGGCGTCGATCGCGGCAACGGCATCGGTGAACGGTGTCCCGTCGATCAGTGTCTCCGGACCATGATTCTCGAGCGTCCAACCCACCCACACGGGCTTGCCGGTCGGGGAAGCGGAATCGAAGGCTGCGCGGGCCTCTTCGAGCGTGGTCATCGTCTCGCATATGAAGAGGTCGACATGTGGAGCCAACAGGTCGACGAGCGTGCGGTACTCGGGAACTAGCACGTCGTATGGTGCAACCCGGTCAGCCATGTAGCTGCCACGGGTTGGTGGCAGCGAGCCCGCAATCAGCACCTCTCGATTGGCTCCAAGTCGGGCACGTTGGGCCTGATGCACAGCCCGACCAACGATCTCGGAGAGCCGGTCACCTTCGACATACTCGGCAAAACGATGCGGGGTCGTCGAGTAGGTGTTGGTGATGATGACATCAGCACCAGCGGCAATGAAGTCGCTGTGGAGATCGCCCACCATGTCGGGATTGTCGATCAGCGCCTTGGCCGACCAGATCGGGTTGGCCTCGCACGCACCGCGGTGGATGAGCTCCTGGCCCATGCCCCCATCGAGGACCACTACTCGGTTCGGGTCTCCAAACAGGTCGTCAATGGACATGGCCCGACGATATCGAGCGAGGCCAACTGGGCCTACCGGGCGAAGATCTGGTTCTCGTCGGCGAAGGCCTTGAACTCGAGTGCATTGCCGCTCGGATCGCGAAAGAACATGGTCGACTGCTCGCCGGGATCGCCGACGAATCGGGTGTGTGGCTCGATCTCGAACGCCACCCCCGACTCACCGACGCGATCTGCCAATTCTCGCCACTCCGTGGGCGCCAGAATCAGGCCAAAGTGCGGTACCGGAACGTGATCTCCGTCGACCTCATTGGTTGCCCCTCCATGACGGCTCGAGGCAGCTACCAGGTGGGCCACGAGCTGATGGCCGAACAGATCGAAATCGACCCAGTCCTCGGCCGACCTGCCTTCGGCGCAACCAAGTGTCGACCCATAGAACTCACGGGCTTCGTCGAGATCTCGGACTGGGAATGCCAGGTGAAAGCGTGGTCGTTCGGTCACTGTGCTCGCAATTCGGTGTCAGCGACGTAGATCGGGTCGTCGGCGGCTACCAGGTGGGTCTGATTCCCTTCGTAGGGGTGAGCGCGCGCAACGTCCTCGTTGAGCGTCACCCCCAACCCAGCGTCGGTTGGCAACACCATGTAACCGTCCTCCATGCGTAGCGGCTTCTCCAATATGTCAGCGTGGAATCCCTGCCAGTCGCGAATGCACTCCAAGATCAAGAAGTTGGGCGACGTGGCACTCAAGTGCGCGTTCGCCATGCCCACCACCGGCCCGCAGTAACAATGTGGGGCGATCTGGGCTCCGAATGCCTCGGCCATGCCCGCAATCTTCTTGCCCTCCAAGATCCCACCGGATCGGCCCAGGTTCAGCTGGAGAATGGAGGCCGCCTTGGCTTCGAGCACACGAGCGAACTCGGCCTTGGTGGTGAGCCGCTCACCAGTGGCGATGGGGACCGACGTCTGATTGGCGACCTTGGCCATCTCGGGGACGTTGTCGGGGGGAACGGGCTCTTCGAACCAGAGCGGATCGAACGGCTCGAGTCGCTGCGCGAGACGGATTGCGCCCGAAGAGGTGAATTGGCCGTGAGTGCCGAACAACAGATCGGCGCGTGTTCCAACAGCCTCCCGAATGGTCGAGAGGAACTGGACCGACAACTCGATGCGTTCCAGCGAGGGCTGGTGCCCGCCCATCGCGGTGTATGGACCGGCCGAATCGAACTTGACCGCGGTGAACCCGGCGTCGACGTATTGAAGAGCTCGGGCTGCCGCCAGATCGGGGTCGACATAGACGTCGGACTGGTCGTCGGGTTCGGGGTAGATGTAGGTGTAGGCCCGCAGCGCCTCGTGAACCCGGCCGCCGAGTAGCTCGTACACGGGTTTGTCGCAGGCTTTGCCGATGATGTCCCAGCAGGCAATCTCGAGACCGCTCATCGCTCCCTGAAGGGTCGTGTCGGGGCGCTGGGTGAAACCGCGGCTGTAGGCGCGACGCCAGAACCGCTCGATGTGGAATGGGTCCTCCCCCATCAGGAAATGGTCCGCCAGATCTTCGACCGCGGCCACCATCACGTCTGGACGGAACGTTGCCGCATAGACCTCGCCGAGACCGGTGACCCCATCGTTGGTGGTGAGCTTGACGAACAGGAAGTAACGGCCACCGAACCCCGGGGGCGGGTTTCCGACTACGAAGGTTTCGATCTCGGAGATCTTCATGAACCAAAGACAATCACGTTGCGCAGAGCCGTGCCTGCACGCACCTGATCCATCGCTTCGTTGATCCCATCAAGAGGGAATGTCGCGCTCACCAAGGAGTCGAGTTGGAGGCGCCCGGCCTGGTATTCAGCGGTCAGTTCAGGGATGTCGCGTTGGATGACGGAGGTACCCATCTTCGACCCCAGGATTCGCTGGTTCATCCCGGCAAGATTGCCGGGTTCGAACTCGCTCAGGACACCGGTAGCCGGCATACCGACCATCACCAACGCCCCCATCGCCCCAACCAACGCGTAGCTACTGTCCACTGCAGCCTTCGAACCGACGGCAACAAAGACATAGTCGGCGAGGTGTCCTTGGGTGGCCTCCCCTACCGCCGCAGCGGCATCGGCCCTAGCCGGATCCACCACATGGGTGGCCCCCAGAGATCGAGCGACCTCCAGCTTCGGCTGTTCCAGGTCTATGGCCACAATGACCTCGGCTCCCGCAAGTCTGGCCCCCTGAACAACGTTGAGTCCGACCCCTCCGCAGCCGATCACGACCACGGTGGTGCCGGGCTCGACCTTGGCTGTGTTGCGCACCGCTCCTACGCCTGTGATGACCCCACACGCCAGAAGCGACGCTGCAACCGGCGACATGTCCGCCGGTATCGGCACCACTTGAGACTCGTGGACGACAACTGCCTCGGCGAATGCTGCTGTTCGTAGGCCGTGGGTGACGGGAGCTCCGGTGGCGTCAGTGAGGGGACTCACTTCGTCCAACCGGAAGCTCGCCGTACATGTAACGAAGTGGCCGTTCAGACAGTGCCTGCATTCACCACAAGATCGGATCAGGGTGACGACGACCAGTTGTCCAATGTCGAGTCCGACACCGACACCGACCCCGGTGACTCGGCCGACAGCCTCGTGGCCCCAGACCGCAGGGAGGTCACCGCCCCAAAACCCGTCGGCATACGAGACATCGGAGTGGCAGATCGCGCAGGCGTCAACAATGACCTCGACCTCGCCAGGCCCCGGGTCGGCGAGCGTCAACTTCTCGATCAACAATGGATCACCGAATTCGCGGCATACGGCCGCGCGAACCACCCGGCTCAAGACAGGTTCCCCGCCGGGAGCCAGGAGTCGATGCCAGTGCGTTCGTGAGTCTCGCGGAGGCGTCGCAGCCGACTGTGGAATTGATCCCGATCAACCGTGCAAAGGCGAATGTGTCGGCGACCAACCCGCCCATCGAATGCGGTACGACCATGCAGGACACGCTGATTGTCGAACAACAGAGCATCACCCGGCTCGAGACGGATGGTTGTGGAGTAGTCGGCGTCGGTCACCATCGAGGTGAACCGAATCAGTGCTCGGTAGTAGTCACCCATGGTGTCGGGGTCGAGGTCGAGGACGCCCATGGACCGTTCGTGAAAACGGACGCCACACACTGCTCCATTACCGTCCACGGCGATGATCGGTGCCTTGGCAATCAGGTGAACATCCTCACCCTGGTCGACAACTGAGCCGCGATGACGAATGAACGGAACCGCGGTGGTCGAAAGAATCTCGAACATCTCGGAGGAGCGGTGGCGAAGGTCTGCGGCGACCGCGAAACCGTCGACGAGGATCGAGTCTCCGCCTTCGGCGGTGGATTCCACACAATGCAGTACAGATGCTCCCGACGGCGTATACCGATATGGGTCGTCCGTGTGGGGGTCGAGAGCGTCACTGGTCTGGGACTTGGTCCAGGCATCACCCTCGAAGACGATGTCGAAAAGACGCCCGAAGTCCGTTTCGCGAATGTGCCCGAACAGACCCGCCAGAGCCACCGTGGCGGCCTCATCGGTACCGGCGCCCACCACCTTCGCAGCGCCGCTCTTCGCAACCAGCTCCAGAAGCTCCAGATGGGCGACCGAGTTCTGAGAGAGAGTCCCAAACTCGAACGCGACCAGTGCCCCCTCGCCGCGCCACGTCTCCACTGTCG
>JBPCTU010000483.1:0-4328 GCA_051011515.1 Acidimicrobiales bacterium | reverse complement strand
CGCGCTTGGGAGCTGATGACAGAACGTCTCGAGGACCTTGCGGTGTTGATGACTACCGAGCAGGGGAAACCCCTCAAGGCCAGCCGGGCCGAGGTGCGCTACGGGGCAGACTTCCTGCGGTGGTACGCGGAGGAAGCCAAGCGAGTCGCCGGGGAGTGGTTACCGAGCGCCCGTCCCGACCAGCGTTTCCTGGTGTTGCGCCAACCAGTAGGGGTGGTTGCCGCAATCACACCCTGGAACTATCCGATGTCGATGCTGACGCGCAAGATGGGGCCCGCGCTCGCGGCCGGCTGCAGCATCGTCATCAAGTCGGCTGAGGCCACCCCGCTGTGTGCCCGAGAGATCGTCCGGGTGTTCGACGATGCCGGTTTTCCACCAGGTGTTGTAAACCTCGTCACGGCACTGGACCCGGCGCCCATTGGCGAAGTGTTCACCGGTGACCCGCGGGTCGCGAAGCTCACATTCACCGGCTCGACCGCTGTTGGTCGAAAGCTCGCCGCGGCGGCGTCGGGGAATCTGAAGCGGGTTTCGGTCGAGCTCGGGGGCCATGCTCCCTTCATAGTGTTTCCCGATGCCGACCCGGTGCGAGCGGCCAAGGGCGCTGCTGCCCTCAAGTTCCTCAACTCTGGTCAAGCATGTATCAGCCCGAATCGGCTGTATGTGCACGAATCGATCGCCGGCGACTTCGTCGACACGATGGTCGAACGGGTCGGACGAGTCCGCGCCGGCAACGGCATGGAGGAAGGAGTTGGTGTGGGCCCGCTCGTCAACGGCGCCGCGGTCGACAAGGTCGAACGCCAGGTCGAGGATGCAGTGTCCAAGGGGGCCAACGCTCGTGTCGGTGGCCACAGGCTCAGCGACGACGCGTTCAGTGCCGGCCACTTCTTTGCTCCGACGCTGCTGACCGAGGTGTCGGACACCATGACGATCTACCGCGAAGAGACATTCGGCCCGGTCGCACCAGTCATCGTGTACGACGATGTCGACAACGTTCTCGAGTTGGCCAACGACACCAACTATGGCCTTGCCGCCTACGCGTACACCAACGACATCAACGTCGCGATGAAGGCGCTCGAGGGTCTCAGATTCGGAATCGTCGGCATCAATGATGTGAACCCCACCGCCGCTTCTGCGCCGTTCGGGGGTATGGGCGACAGCGGCGTGGGTCGCGAAGGTGGCCACGAAGGCATCGACGAGTATCTCGAGACGAAGCTTGGCGGTATCGCGCTGTCTTGAACCCTGTCGGCGGCCGGCGTCTCAGAGCCCGAGCGAACCGCAGCTGAGCTGATCGTAGGCGAAGTCAGCTGAGGCCAAGTTCGCCACCAGGGTCTGGTTTCCGACCTCGGCCAGTGCACTGCCGCGAAGGCGGTATTCGATTCCATCTATCAAGAACGTGCCCTCGGAGGCGGATGGGTCGGACTCTCCAGTCCAGGCAACGATGGTGTCGTTTGTTCCATCGTCGTCACGGTCGAGGCACTCGAGCCCGGCAATGTTGACGATGCTGCCGCCAATAGCGAACGTGGCTGGCCCGTTCTGGGCAGTCGCCGCGACAATGGAGCAGCCCTGTGTGACGAAGATGGACACGAGTGCAGTCGAGGCCCCGGCACCCACGACGACGAAGGCCTCCTGGGTAGCACCGTCCCCGTCGACATCGGCGCTGCCGATTGGTTGGACCGGGTCGCCAGGCGACCATTTTGCAATGGGGGAGTCCAGCGATTCGCCAGCGGCGGTGTCATAGCGAATTCGCCAGCCGGTAACTTCACCGGACCCATTGGTAAGGCTGTACGTGGTGATCAGATCGTTGGCGCCGTCGCCGTCGACGTCGCCGGCGGCCTCGGACGTGGTTCCCGGCTGGCCTGCCAGACCGGCGGTGCAGGTTGCGGCTGCCGATGAGTCTTCGTCACTTGCCTGGGCCTCAGGCGTGGGCTGGGTGGGCCCTTGATTCGAGGGGCTCGTTGGCTGTGGGGCGGGTGTGGAGTTTGCCTCGTCGTCCGGTTCGTCGAGTGCCGTCGGCGGGGTTCCGGGTGCAGGTGAAGGCTGCTCTGGTGTAGAGGACTCAGACGGCGAGGGAGTGGCGGTCTCGGTCGGTGGCTGGGGCTCAGCCTGGGTCTCGTCGGTGGCGAGCGACGGGCCGCTGGGGCTGCACGCTGCGCCGAAAAACGTCAGCGCGATCAGCGCAGAGACGATTCCGTTGCGACGACACACAACACCAATGCTGTCAGACACCGGCATCGCTTCACGGTCACCCTCAGCCGTTACCCTTGCCACCCATGGCGACACAGGAATCCAGCGACGCTATTGCAGGCAGCGACGCAGACGATCGCGCTGCGGGAAATATCGACAATCTCATGGAGAAGGTCGTCAACCTCAGCAAGAGGCGGGGGCTGATCTTTCAGTCGGCCGAAATCTACGGCGGGTTCCGGTCGGCGTACGACTATGGACCGGTTGGAGCATTGCTGCTCCGCAATGTCAAGGACGCTTGGTGGCGTTCAATGGTGCAGATGCGTCACGACGTAGTCGCACTGGACGCGTCCATTCTCTCTCCTCCCGAGGTGTGGGAGGCGAGCGGCCATCTTCAGAACTTCACCGACCCGCTGGTCGACTGCCGCAACTGCAACGAACGTTTCCGCGAGGACAAGCTCGACGACCCACATACCTGCCCGAACTGCGGTGCTGCCGACAGCTTCACCGAGGCCCGGGCATTCAACCTGATGTTCAAGACTCAAGCCGGTCCTGTCGAGGGTGCCGGACACGACGTCTTCCTGCGACCGGAAACTGCCCAGGGGATGTTCGTCAACTTCAAGAACGTTCTCGAGACCAGCCGCAAACGGCCCCCGTTCGGAATCGCCCAGATCGGAAAGAGCTTCCGCAACGAAATCACGCCGGGTCAGTTCGTGTTCCGAACACGCGAGTTCGAGCAGATGGAGATGGAGTACTTCGTACCGCCCGCCGACTCAGGCGAATGGTACGAGTACTGGTGCGACGAGCGGCATCGCTGGTACCTGGACCACGGCATCCCCGAGCACAGTCTGAGGCTGCGCAGCCACGAGTCCGACGAGCTGAGCCACTACAGCTCCGACACCGCCGACGTGGAGTTCTTGTTTCCCTGGGGCTGGGATGAACTGGAGGGAATCGCCAACCGCGGCGACTACGACCTCTCCAAACACGCCGAACATTCAGGCGAGAGGCTCACCTACTTCGATCCCGAGCTCAACGAGCACTACGTTCCTCACGTCATCGAGCCCGCCGCAGGTGCCACCCGGGCAATGATGGCCTTCCTGTTGGCGGCCTACGATGAAGACGTCGTCAACGACGACACCCGCACAGTGCTCCGGTTCCATCATCGATTGGCGCCCTACAAGGTCGCGGTGTTGCCTTTGTCGAAGAAGGACACATTGACCCCGGTGGCCCACGAGGTCTTCGACCTCGTCAAGTCGCGTTGGATGTGCGACTACGACGAGACCCAGAACATCGGCAAGCGATATCGCCGCCAAGACGAGTTGGGTACGCCTTACTGCGTCACTGTGGACTTCGAGACCCTCGACGATCGAGCTGTCACAGTCCGCGATCGTGACTCCATGGCTCAGGACCGGGTGGGTATCGACCAACTCGAGACCTACCTTTCCGACAGGCTTACCTAGGTCACTCGGGGGACGATCGATGTCGAGCGCTGAACGAATAGTCGCCGCCGTCGACCAAGCCAACGCCGGCGTTCACAGTCGCGCCGATGCGATTCTTGCGGTGTCCCCCGACGATCTCAATGCTGTCCTTCATGCCAGTGTTGGCGATCACACCGCACAGATTCTGTGTGCCGGCATCGCGGCTTCTCCCGGTGCTGGCGTCGGCAAGTTGTGTTTGAGCGTCGATGCGGTGCTCGAGGTCGTCGACGCCGGTGGCCAGGCGGTCCTGGTCGCGATGGAGACGGGTCCCGAAGACGAACCGGGTATGCGTTGGTCGACGGGCATTGTCACAGCTCACGGTGGATTGGCCAGTCACGCGGCCATCTACTCGCGGGGTATGGGCATCCCAGCGGTGTGTGGTGCCGAGGGGCTGCTCGTGGAAGACGGAGGCATCCGGGTCGGATCGACGTTCGTGGCCGAGGGCGAGCTACTCACGGTCGACGGTGCGACTGGAGCCGTTGTGTTGGGCGATCTCGAGGTCGATTCCGCCGAAGCCCCACCAGAGCTGGAGACCTTGTTGTCGTGGGCCGACGACGTGTGCCGCGACATCATCGGCGTTCGCGCCAACGCCGACACAGGCGCAGATGCGCAGAATGCTCGCGATCTCGGCGCGGTCGGCATTGGGCTCTGTCGCACCGAGCACATGTT
>JBPCTU010000482.1:0-8371 GCA_051011515.1 Acidimicrobiales bacterium | reverse complement strand
ACACCCTTGGTCGGCGCGTGTCCTAGCTGTTCAGCGTTGCGGTGCTCGGCACCACCACGGTCCTCTACCTGTTGATCGCTCAGGGCGACGGGAGCGTGGCGGCTTTCGCGATCGTCTCGGCGTTCATGGGCCTGGGGTTCACCTTCTATTCGGGTGCTCTCGAGGCTTGGCTGGTCGACGCCTTGAAGACGGTGGACGATGCCGATGGCCTCGACCACGTGTTCGCGCGTTCCCAGCAGGTGACAGGGGTCGCCATGCTGGTGGGCACCACTCTGGGAGGCTTTCTGGGTCAGATCGACCTGGCAGTGCCGTTCGTGGTTCGGGCACTGTTGCTGGCCGGATTGTTCGCCGTCGCGTTCGGGCTCATGCGAGACGTCGGTTTCCAACCACGAAAGATCTCTGCGGCCGAAGTCCCCCAGGCCATGCGTGAACAGGCCAAGACCGGCGTCGAGTTCGGCTGGCGCAACCGTGGCCTGAGAGCGTTGATGCTCTCGGGCGTGGCCCGCGCCACCTTTCTCGGATGGGCCTTCTACGCCTCCCAGCCATATTTCTTGGAGCTGCTCGACCGGGACGCCGTGTGGGTCGTCGGCGTGATTACCGCCCTCATGTCGCTGTCGACCATTGCCGGGAATCAGATCGTCGAGCTGTTGAGCCGAAGGTGTCGACGGCGGTCAACGCTGTTGATCTGGGCGTCGGCGGTTTCGTCGGTGGCATCGATAATGGTCGGCCTCACGGACTCCTTCTGGGTCGCAGTGCCGTGTTTCTTGCTGGTGACTGGATCACTCGGAGTGCTCACGCCGGTGAGGCAGGCGTATATGCACAACACCATCCCGAGCGACCACCGGGCAACCGTTGTCAGCTTCGACGCGATGGTGAGTTCGGTCGGGGGCGTGGGTGGGCAACTCACGCTCGGTCGCGTAGCCGACGAGCGTTCGCTGTCGGCGGGCTACGTCGTCGGCGGCGTCTTCACCCTCGCCGCCCTGCCCGCGTTGGTTTGGCTCCGCCGCATCGGAGGGCCTGCCGACTACATCGAAGGGACCCAGGAGGTTGAAGGGAGTTGTGCCGCTGCCGGCCTTCCGAGGAACACACAGATAGCAGCCAAGACCGTCGCGGTCGGGGCGGGATCGGACCGCGACGAGTAGTGAGACCGCGCGATACGGTCAGCGGCATGAGTGAGCACCCACAGATCGACGGCGCAGAATTCAGGCAGGTCCTGGGCAACTATCCGACCGGGGTCACCGTCGTGACCGCGAACGACGACGGCGCTTGCGGCATGGTGATCGGTTCGTTCGGGTCGGTTTCATTGGACCCGCCGCTGGTCCAGTTCATGCCGGCCACGGCATCCCGAAGCTGGGAGAGGATCTCCCGTTCTGGTGCGTACTGTGTGAATGTCCTGGGGTTGGACCAGCTGAGCCTGTGTAACTCTTTCTTCGACAAGGACAACGATCCCTTCGACGGTTTCGAGTGGCGCCAGGGCGTGACTGGATCGCCCGTGATCGATGGATGTCTTGCTCACATCGACTGCGAGATTGACGCCGTCCACGAGGCCGGGGATCACTACATCGTTGTGGGCCGCGTGGTCGACATGGCTCTTGGTTCCAATAGCAACGGTCCACTGGTTTTCTTCCGGGGCGGCTACGGCGACTTCGCTCCTCTCGAGTCCGACTGAACGGAGATCCGCACGTGGCCATCTACGCGCTCGGCGACATAGAACCCCAGATCGATCCGACTGCCTATATCCATCCCGATGCCGTGGTCATCGGGAACGTGACGATTGGTGCCGACTCCTCGGTTTGGCCATGTGCGGTACTGAGGGGTGACGACGGTCGGATAGTCATCGGTCGAGGCAGCAACGTGCAAGACGGCGCCGTGATCCACTGCACGCCTTTTCTCGACACCCAGGTGGGCGATGGCTGCACGATCGGTCACATCGCTCACCTCGAGGGTTGCACCATCCGCGACGGAGCGCTCGTCGGGACTGCATCGGTCGTGCTACACCAGGCGGTCGTTGGTGAAGGAGCCCTTGTCGGCGCAAACGCGGTTGTCACCGGCGGCACGATCGTTCCTCCCGGAGCCATGGCGCTGGGCATCCCGGCCAAAGTTCGGGAAGGGGCCTCCGATGCTGCCGAGATAGAAGCGGGAGTCCAGTCCTATATCGAACGCGGCCGGCGCTTTCGTGCCGAGATGCGTCGCCTGGACTAGAACCCGCGAGCCCAACTCTGAGCCGGTAAGGCGTCGTTGGTCGCGGAGGGGCGTCCCGCATCGTGCCCCATCCACCCGGAGAGGGTTCAGCGGTCGGCGCGAGCCAGGGTGCTGCGCAGCGTCAGAAGGGGCTCTATCTTCGCCGCGGGCAACGCGGCAGAGAACACATGGCCCTGCGCCACGGCGACACCGAGTTCTCGTAGGACCGGTATGGCCTTGGCGTCTTCGATGCACTCACCCCCGACGCGCAAGTCGAAAGCTTCACCCAACGCCACGATCCCACTCACCAGTTGGCGCGCCTCGGGAGACTCGGCGACCTTGCCAGTGAGGCTCCCGTCGACTTTGAGCGTGTCGAGCCTGAACCGTCCAAGGCGGGGGAGTTTCGTTGCCCCGGTACCTACATCGTCAACTGCGATTCGCAGTCCTCGTTTGTTGTAGGAGTTGATCTCGTCGACGATGGTGTCGCCGTTGGCCATCAGGAACTGCTCGGACAGCTCGATGCAGAGCTTGTCGCCGGGTAGATGCACCGAGTTGAGGCACTGCTCGATCGTCTCGGCGAGCGCGCCGCTGAGCAGAGTGATTCCATCGACGTTGACGTGGACGGTAGGGCTCTTGTCGCCGAGTTCGGCGAACCACCGACGCCCGTCCTGGCAGGCCCGGCGCAGAACGAGCGCGTCCAGGTCTTGGACCAGGCCGGTTTCGACTGCCAGGGGAAGGAATTCGCTGGGTCCCAATAGTCCGCTGCTCTGGTGGGGCCACCTGACGAGTGCTTCGACCCCGTCTACTCGGCCAGTGTGCAGATCGACGATTGGTTGGTAATGGACTTCGAGAGATCCCTCTTCGATCGCCTGCGCGAGTTGTTCGGTCCGTTCTGTGCGGCGTTTGGCGCGATCGCGTAGAACATCGTCGAACAGCTCGGTACGAGCCCGCCCGGCGTGTTTGGCTCGGTACATGGCAGTGTCGGCCCGCTGTAGAAGGTTGTCGGGTTCACGTGATGACCCCCCGTTCGAAATGGCAATGCCGATGCTTGCGCTCACCTGTAGCTCGACGTCACCCACGTGAACCGGCATGTCCTCGATCGCGGAGCGGACGCGGTCGGCGATGGTCAGTGCGTCGAGTTCGCCGTCGATGTCCTCTGCCAGGACCACGAACTCGTCGCCGCCAAGGCGAGCAACTGTGTCGGACGGGCGTAGGACGTTGGCCATGCGGTCCGCCAGTTCGCGAAGCAGCGTGTCGCCGGCTTCGTGGCCATAGGTGTCGTTGACCGTCTTGAACCGGTCGAGGTCGATGAACAGCACGGCCACCGGCCGGTGGTCACGCGCCGAGCGGGCAAGCGCCAGTTCCAAGTGGTCGATGAGAAGACTGCGGTTGGGAAGCCCGGTGAGGGCGTCGTGGGTCGCCTTGTATGCAAGTTCGTCGAGCGCTTGACGTTCGTCGGAGACATCACGGCCGAGGACCGATGCCTTGTCGGGTTCGCCGTCGGCACCTATCTGGGCCGCCACCGTCTGTCGCACTCGAATCGTCGAGCCATCGGCGCGGACCATGTCGAGGTCGCCGGTCCACGTTTCGCCCCGGCGGAGCACGGGGTAGACCTCGCGTCGGTACATCGCGAGCGCGTCCTCGGTGTACAGCTCGTTCACGAGCGTGGCAGTTGTGTCCTGTATGCCGAGGTGGTCCTCGGCAGCCGCGTTCAGGTAGAGGATTCTCCCGGTTCGAAGGTCGGCGATACCGACCAGGTCGCTGGTCGATTCGACGATTCCGGCCAGCTGGCCCTGTGATTCGGTCTGGCTGACGGCGTCGCTGACATCTTCGATGGTGATGACGTGGCCGATCAGCCCGAGTTCGTCGTCGGCTACTGAACCGATTCGCAGGCTCACCCAGGTTGGTCGGTCCGATGCCCTGGCCAGCCTCGTCACGACTGGGTCGTTGCTCGAGGTGTCGATGCGTTCGCTGAGTTCGGCGAGGGTGGCTTTCCGGCCACTGGGGTGAAGGATCGAGGCGATGTCGAGTTGGGCGTCGGCCGACTCGTCGCGGGTGAGTGCTTCCCAGATGGGGTTCGCGTAGGCGATCGAGAGGTCGGGCGCGAGCCGGGCCAGCCCGATGGGGGAGGACTCGGCTAGGGATCGGAACAGTGCCTCGTTCGCCAGCAGGACTCGATTGGTGAGGTGTTCGGTTGAAATATCCTCGGCCGTGACCGTGAAGTGCGTGAAGATGCCGGTGTCGTATGCGGCGAGCGACAAGCGGCACCAGAAGGGGCCTTGCGCGGTGATACATCGGTGTTCGGTGCGAACCGCGGTGACTGCGCCGCGCGCGAGCTCGTCGATTCGTTGGTGGAACTCGCCTCGGTCGTCGCTGTGCACAAGTGTGAAGACGTCGATCGCTGCCGAGTTCGGACCTTCCAGTCCAAAGAGGTCAGCCCATGCGGTGTTGGTGTCGGCGATCTTTCCGTGAGCGTTGATGACCGCTGCCGGAATCTCGAGCCGGTGTAGGTGGTCAGGCAGAGCGGGTCCACTTGGGCTTTCCTGGTCGTCGAGCGTGACGGCGAGGCTGAATCCGACGAGCCCGGTGTCGCCGACTCGCGATTCGGCGGAGACGGCGGCCTGTACGAGATCTCCCGAAGCGGTTACCAGTTGGCGTTTGCCGGAGGTGATGTCTTGATCTCCGCTCACCAGCGCAACGAGGTCTGTGCCGGTAGCGGCGATGTCGGAGGCGGCGACCAGGCGCGAGAACGGTGTGTCGAGTAGCCGCTGGGCGTCGTAGCCCAGGTCGACCGCAAGTTGCGCGTCGATGGCTGCGATCCGTGTGTCGAGGTCGAGGAGGATCCGTAGCGGTGACGAGCCGTCGGTGTTCACGGCCGGATTGCCTCCTCCCGCTACCCACAGGCCAATGGTCACCCTACAAGGGGGTGGCGCTGGCGAGCTAGGGGTCCCAGTACGTCTGACCTGGGGTTTGGGTCCCTTTCGCACCCTCTGTGACCCTGAGCGCGCATCCCGTAGTGGCCCCCTACGCAAGGTGGTTTCGGCCTGGGTCGTCTGCCATGGAGATTTCACGAACTCCCCGACCGCGAGTTGAACGGGTTGGAACGTCTTGCCCCTCAACCGGGTTTCGGTTTCATGTAGGTGATGCGCCCGGTTCGGTTTCATGGCGGCTGTGAAGGGGGGCCGGGTTTGGTTGATCGGGGGTCAGAAGTCGACGGCTGGAGGCAACCCGGCCAAGTGCGGGCTGGCGAAGTGGTTGGTTGGGAACGTGTGAGGGGTCAGCAGGGTTTCCGGAGTGGCTGACGATGTGCGTATGAGCGCCCGCAGGGCGCGAACTAGCACCAAGTAACAGCTGACAATGTGCGTATGAGCGCCCGCTGGTCGAGCTGGAGACGAGAATTGGTTCACAGGTAGCTGGTGAGGAGGCAGTCCGGGGCCTGGAGTGGCTGACAATGTGCGTATGAGCGCCCGCAGGGTGCGAACTAGCACCAAATGATTGTTACTATCTGCGTAGGAGAAATTCCGATTGGAGCGAGCCAATGACGGCGACTGACATCGGCCTCGACCTGAGCAAGTACAAGCTTGGGTGGAGCGACGAAGAGGACTACGTCTTCAAGCCCAAGAAGGGCATCAACGAAGCCTTGATCAACGAGATGTCGTGGATGAAGGGCGAGCCAGACTGGATGCGCAACCTCCGGCTCAAGTCGCTTCGTTACTTCGAAAAGCGACCCATGCCGACTTGGGGTGGCGACATGTCGGAGATCTATTTCGACGACATCTTCTACTACATCAAACCCAGCGAGGCAGTCACCGATGACTGGGAAGACGTGCCCGACGCCATCAAGGACACGGACGAGAAGTTGGGAATCCCGGAGGCCGAACGGAAGTACTTGGCGGGTGTCACGGCCCAGTACGAGTCAGAGGTCGTGTATCACAAGAACCGCGAGGACCTCGAGGCCCAGGGTGTCATCTTCTGCGATATGGACACTGCGCTCCGGGAGCATCCCGAGATCGTGCGGGCGTACTTCGGCCGCATCATTCCTCCCAACGACAACAAGTTCTCTGCGCTCAACTCGGCAGTGTGGTCTGGCGGCTCGTTCATCTACGTGCCTCCGGGCGTCGAGGTCGAGATGCCGTTGCAGGCCTACTTCCGTATCAACGCCGAGAACATGGGCCAGTTCGAGCGCACGTTGATCATCGCTGACGAGGGTTCCAAGGTTCACTACATCGAGGGTTGTTCGGCTCCGGTGTACAGCACGGATTCCTTGCACTCGGCTGTGGTCGAGATCGTGGTCAAGCCCAGTGCTCGGGTGACCTACACCACCATTCAGAACTGGTCGAACAACGTGTTCAACCTGGTGACCAAGCGGGCCCTCGTCGAGGCCGAGGGTCACATGGAGTGGATCGATGGAAACATCGGCAGCCGCCTGACCATGAAGTACCCAGCAGTGGTGATGGTCGGACCCAAGGCTTCAGGTGAGGTGTTGTCCGTGGCGTACGCGGGCGCCGGGCAGCATCAGGATGCCGGCGCGAAGATGACCCACGCTGCTCCCGAGACGACATCGAAGATCGTGTCGAAGTCGATCTCCAAGGATGGCGGCCGGTCGTCGTACCGGGGTTTGGTTCGTGTCGAGGATGGTGCGTATGGCTGCAAGAGCCACGTGCAGTGCGACGCGCTGATCCTCGATGAGGACTCCGTGAGCGACACCTATCCTTACATGGAGGTTGGTTCGCAGGACGCGGTGATCGGTCACGAGGCGACCGTCTCCAAGGTGGCCGATGAGCAGCTGTTCTACTTGACGAGCCGTGGGCTTTCGGAGGAACAGGCGATGGGCATGATCGTGAACGGGTTCATCGAGCCGGTAACGCGTACTTTGCCCATGGAATACGCCGTCGAATGGAGCCGTTTGATCGAGCTCCAGATGGAGGGCTCCGTAGGCTGATGCGGCTTCCGGCTCGTTGGGCCGGGAAGTTCACAACTCTGCGGACAACGCCAAGGCTTCTGCCAGCCCGTCGTCTTCGACCGCAGCGACCACGTAGTCGGCTGCTTCTTTGACCTCGTCCTCACCGTTCCCCATTGCCACGCCATGGCCGACGTCTTTGACGGCCTCCAGGTCGTTGTGGCCGTCACCGACCATCATCACTCGATCGAGCGTCGTGCCGACTTCGGTGGCGATTCGTTCGATGGCGCCCGCCTTGGTTGCCCCATGAGCGGTGATCGATACGAATGTCACCCCGGGCATGACCGGTGATGTCGCGCTCGACACCGCGGCCATGTTGCCGATCGCGTCGAATGCGGGCCTTACCTCCGAGTGAGGCACGACGAACTGGGCCCTGACCGTGGGTGACGGCAAATCCTCTGCCTCTCCGAGATGGTGGGGTACCCCCATCAAGTCGGCGTGGGACCAGGCAAGGTCGGAATTGTTGTTGACCACGTAGCCGCGAGCGCTGTGGTGTTCGAGGGTCCAGCTGTGGCGGGCGCTGGCGGCCTCGACAACCTCTAGAACGGACCCCGAAAGGGCCATCTCGCGCACTTCGCCGCTTCCGGTGTGGACGAGGGCTGCACCGGCCTGGAACACGTGCCAGCCATCGGGGTCAAGACGTCTTGCCCATTCGTAGGTCGGGCCGATCGCGCCTCGGGCGGTGGTGAGGGCCAGGTGTTGCCCTCGTTCGACTGCGGCATCGGCGGCGTCCCAAACGACGCTTGTCGGCTTTCCCGTCGGTCCGACGAGAGTCCCGTCGACATCGATGCAGACCAGCGGTAGCACCATGAGAGGGTATCGCCGCGGTGGCGCCTGCTACCTTCAAGCGCGATTCGATCGCGGGGCTCAAAGTTGCCCGGCGCGCCTTGGAGGTTTCTGTGGTGGGAGTAGCTGAGCAGCTGGGGTATGCGGTCAAGGATGCGAATGTCGTCCAGCGCGGCATGCAGAAGATTGCGTCCACCAAGCCTGGGGCATGGACGTTTCACAAGATCTTGTATCCGATGGACAAAGGTGCTGTTCAAGATGACTGGTGGCAAGACCACGGTTCCTGGCCTGTTGGCGGGGCTACGAGTGGTCATGTTGACAACTACGGGCGCCAAGAGCGGAGAGCCGAGGACGATGCCGTTGGTCGGCATCCCCTCTGACGGCGACCTGGCGGTGATCGGCTCCAATTTCGGACAGGGCCCGACTCCGGGTTGGGTGTACAAC
>JBPCTU010000481.1:0-9863 GCA_051011515.1 Acidimicrobiales bacterium | reverse complement strand
GCTCGGAGGCTGCCTTGCCTTGGACATGGGACTGGGCAAGACACCTACCACTCTCGCCAGTCTGTATAGGTCCACTCACCATGGCACCGGATTGGTGATCGCTCCACCAGCGGTCGTCGGAAACTGGGCGGCCGAAGCGAAACGGTTCGTACCTGATCTGAAGGTCCTGGTCCATCACGGGCCGGCCCGAGCAAAGGGCGTAGCGCTTCGTCGGGGCGTGGAGAAGGCCGACGTGGTGATAACCACCTACGGGACCGCCGTCAGAGACATGGACCAGCTGTCAGAGATCGAATGGGGCAAGGCCGTACTGGACGAGGCCCAGGCGATCAAGAACCCGCTCGCGGAGACCTCTCAACAATTGAGGCGTCTCCAGGCCCGGACCAGACTGGCGCTCACCGGGACGCCTATCGAAAACGGACTCGGGGATCTGTGGTCAATCCTCGACTGGGCCAACCCCGGCCTGCTGGGCCCGAGGGCTCAGTTCATCGCCCAACTGACACCCGACGCGAAGAAAAAGGGGTCGAACGAAGACGCACTCAAAGCCCTCAACGGAATTCTGGTCTACCGCCGTACCAAGGCCGAGCCATCGATTGCGGCCGAGCTCCCAGACCGCATCGACGAGCTGGACCATTGTGCAATGACAGCTGAACAGATCGGGCTCTACCAGGCCGTAGTAAACAACCTCACCGTAGAGACCTCCGAGTCCGAGTCGACCCCGGAGCGCAAGGGTGCTGTCCTCGCGGCTATCACCGCTCTGAAGCAGATCTGCAATCACCCGGTCAACTATCAAGACGATGGCGGTGACTTGGATGACCGCAGCGGAAAGCTCAGCCGACTGACCGAGATCCTCGAAACTGTCTTTGCCGCCGATGAGAAGGTGCTGATCTTCACCCACTTCGCGACCTGGGGTGAACGATTGGCCACCTACCTCAGCGAACGGTACGACAAACCGATCCCGTGTTACCACGGTGGCCTCGGCCGGTCGGCCCGAGACCGCATGGTCGATGACTTCCAGGCCAGCGACGGTGCAGGCGCCATGGTGTTGTCTCTCAAGGCCGGCGGCACCGGCCTCAACCTCACCGCCGCCAACCATGTGGTCCTCTATGACCGCTGGTGGAACCCGGCGGTCGAGGACCAGGCAGGGGACCGCGTTTGGCGAATCGGCCAGAAGAACACCGTGATCTGTCACCGCCTGGTCTGTCCGGGAACCGTGGACGAACGTGTTGAAGAGGTCGTAGCCGGAAAGCGCCAGATCGCAAACCTCGTGCTACCCAAATCCAGCTCCATTGGGGACCTCGACGCCACCCAGCTACAAGAGGTACTCGGCATCGACGAGAGTCTGCTCATGACCAGTGAACCCAGTGACGGCTCGCGCAACGGAGAAGCTGGCGCATGAACGACCGAAACCGCGCACAGAAGAACGGCCGTGGTGGCCAGAGCCGCAATGGACGAAACAACTCGCCCAAAGGCGGGTCCAAACGCAAGAGCCGGGGCCGGAGCAGGTCCAAGAAGGTCGACCCGCTCAAGTACTGGGGCGACAGGGAACTCCTGACGATCCCTGAGACCTTCGTGCTCGACACTCCGGACACGTCCGTCGTGGCGACATCGCTGGGGCGGCCGCCCATCCCGGGCCAGGAGAACGCGTCAAAGCACTATCTGAGCCTGGTTTACGACCGCGCTGCCGCCCTAGCGGTTGCGCTGGCCGCCGCAGGAGATATTCAGAACATGGCGGCGAACGCCGAGCTGTATGAGGAAGACTACGAAGACAACGACGACGTCGATGGCAACCGCGCCGATGACGTCGAGCTGAGCGATGCAGATTCTCGATCAGACGATCGGGACGAATCCGGTGAGGTCGATGTGAGCGATCCGGCATCCGAAGACGGAGCTTCGAGCGCCACCTCCTGAGCCTCCGAGAGGCACAAGCGACAGCTCAGGCCGAGTTGATCGCTTCCGCCAGATCGATGACGGTCTGGGGCCGATGTGGTGGCGGCAGGTACAAGATCACCAAGTCCAAACCTGCGTCGGCCCGCTCTACGAGATCTGACACGACCGAGCCAGGTTCGGCATCGGCGCCGACCACGTAGTGCTGTGAGCAGATGATCTCGGCAGGATCCCGGCCAACCTCGGAACAACGCTGGTGCAGGACCTCGCGCTTCTCGGTAAAACCCTCGATGTCCATGCCCGGGTAGTTCCAGTGTTGCGCCCATCTGGCCACGGCCGGCAGCGTCCGTCTCTCCCCCTGTCCACCGATACAGATCGGTGGGTGGGGGCGTTGAACCGGTGGCGGGTTGTTGCGAGCCTCGTTGAGGCGAAAGTGCTCGCCCACGAACGAAGTTGTCTCATTGCTGAGCATGCCCACGATCACTTCGAGCGCCTCGTCGAACCGGTCGAACCGCTCGGTCAGACTGCCGAGCTCGATGCCGTAGGCGTCACATTCCTCCTCGTTCCAACCAGCCCCCAAACCCAACTCCAGCCGGCCGTTGGACACGATGTCGAGAGTCGCCGCCATGTTTGCCAACACTGCGGGGTGCCGATACACAACGCCGTTGACCATGCAGCCCACCCGAATTCGAGTGGTCGCCTGGGCCAACGCTGTGAGCGTTACCCAAGCCTCCATGCATGGACCGGTCGTGTCGGGCACGTTGATCGGGTAGAAGTGGTCGAAGTTCCACGCCGACTCGAAGAGCTCGATCTGATCGGCCTCTCGCCAAACTGCGAGCATGTCCTCCCAGGTCGTGTACTGGGGCGAGGTCTTGATCGCGTATCGCACTGGTTCCTCCGATAAGGGGCACCGGTCAAACTACCGATACTGCCGATGGCTCGCGAGCTGAAGCCGTACCCAAACCTCCTAGAAGGAGGACGCCGCAGAGTCTGAGTGTCTGTGCACCCTCACGAGCTCGCCGATGTCGGCCATGATCGCCGCCATCTCGTAGTCCTTGGGTGTGTACACCCGGGCGACTCCGGCGGCCAGGATCAGGTCGTGGTCTGCCTCCGGGATGATGCCGCCGACGACGACGGGAGCGGCCACTCCGGCACGCCGGACCGCTTCCACAACAGCCGGGACCAACTCGAGGTGGCCACCCGACAGGATCGATATGCCGATGAGGTCGACGTCCTCATCGCGGGCGGTGACGGCAATCTGTTCGGGTTCCACGCGGATGCCCTGATAGATCACCTCCATGCCGGCGTCTCGCGCTGCCAACGCGATCTGTTCCGCCCCGTTCGAGTGCCCGTCGAGGCCGGGTTTCGCAACCAGCACGCGCGGTGGGCCGCCATTCATCTCTCGGTGGCGTTCAGCCAACGTGCGTAGAGGTGCGTACGAAGGGGCGGCCGCTGCACTCACCCCCGTTGGACCGCGATACTCGCCGAACACCCCCCGTAGGGCGTCGGCCCACTCCCCGGTGGTTACCCCGGCCTGGGCGCAACGGATGGTTGCGTGCATGACGTTGTTCGAGCCCTCGGCCACGCCTACCAACTCTTCGATCGCACGTTGTGCTGCGGCGTTGTCGCGCCGGCTTCGCCACAGCTCGAGGTCGGCAACAAGCTCGTCCTCGACCTCAGGGTCGACTCGGAAGATCGCGCCATCGCCACTCAGAGCCGAAGGGGCAGTTTCGGTGAAGTCGTTCACCCCGACAACAGTTATCTCGCCGGCTTCGATGGCGCGCATCCGATCAGCGTGAGCCTGCACCAGCCCGGCCTTCATCTCACCGATGTTGGCGAACGCACCACCAGATTCGATCAAGCCATCGAGCACTTCCGACGACGCTTGTACCAACTCCTGGGTTCGCTTCTCGACCACATGGGATCCGGCAAAGAGGTCGTCGTACTCCAGCAGGTCGGTCTCATGAGCCAAGACCTGTTGAATCCGCAACGCCCATTGCTGGTCCCAGGGGCGTGGCAGTCCCAATGCCTCGTTCCATGCAGGCAGCTGGATCGAACGCGCTCGAGAGTTCTTCGACAACGTGACGCCCAACATCTCCAGGACTATGCGCTGAATGTTGTTTTCGGGTTGAGCTTCGGTCAAGCCGAGCGAGTTCACCTGAACGCCGTACCGGAACCGCCGCAACTTGGGGTCCTGAACGCCGTATCGCTCCTCACAGAGCCTTCCCCAGATCTCGGTGAACGCCCTCATCTTGCAGATCTCTTCGACGAACCGGATTCCCGAGTTCACGAAGAAGCTCACGCTCCCTACGACCTCGGGAAACTGGTCCTCGCTGACCTGACCAGATGACCGAACAGCGTCGAGGACATCAACTGCGTTGGCGAGCGCGTAGCCGATTTCCTGCACCGGCGTCGCCCCCGCTTCCTGGAGGTGATAGCTACAGATGTTTATCGGATTCCATTTCGGGATGTGTCGGGCGCAGAACGCAACCATGTCGACGATGAGCCGCAAGCTCGGTTCTGGCGGAAAGATGTACGTTCCTCGACTCAGGTACTCCTTGACGATGTCGTTCTGGGTCGTTCCGCGAAGGACCTCAGTCGGAACACCCTCTTCCGATGCATGCGCGACGTACAACGCGAGGAGCCAAGAGGCCGGCGCGTTGATAGTCATGGACGTGTTCATCTCGCCTACCGGGATCTGGTCGAACAACGTCCGGATATGGCCCAGGTGAACGATGGGCACGCCCACCTTGCCAACCTCGCCGCGCGCCAATGGATGATCGGGGTCGTAACCCGTTTGGGTAGGGAGGTCGAAGGCCACCGAGAGACCGGTTTGGCCCTTCGCAAGGTTGGTGCGATACAGCGCATTGGACGCAGCCGCAGTCGAGTGACCTGAATAGGTCCGCATCATCCATGGCTGGTCTCGATCACTCACCAAGGGCCTCCGCCGAATTCACCGTTGAATTCACCTTCGAACAACGTAGTTGCCCGGACACACCCGACAACCAAGCGGAGACCGGAATGCTTTCTCATCAAGGCTCATCAAGGCTCATCAACGCCCGAGCCATGCCACCCGCGCCGCGCTGAAAACATCCAGCGTAGGGTGACCCACCGTGCGCATCGTCTCGTTACTCCCTTCGGCGACCGAGATCGTCTTTGCCCTCGGCCTGGATGATTCCCTGGTCGGAGTCACCTTCGAATGCGACTTTCCGCCAGAAGCACGCCAGAAACGGATCGTCTCGACGTCAGCGCTCGAAGAGGGCCTTGCACCGTCCGAGATCGACGCCGCCGTCAAGGAACGTCTGGCGGCCGGGGAGGATCTCTATCACCTCGACCGAGGCGCGTTCGCCGAGATCGATCCAACCCTCGTGATCACCCAGGACCTCTGCTCGGTGTGCGCAGTCGACGTAACCGAAGTGGACGACGCTCTCTCCTACCTGTCATGTACGGCCGATGTCTTGACCCTCGACCCGATGAGCCTTCCCGAGGTGCTAGCCACCATCGACGCGGTAGGCGAAGCGACCGGAAGCACGCCCGAGGCCAGGGAGATGACGAGCTCACTGCGCGAGCGGCTGGCGATCGTAAGAGATGCGGCCTCAGAACTCTCACAGCCGCAGGTGCTCCTGCTCGAGTGGACAGATCCCGCCTTCACGGCCGGGCACTGGGTGCCCGACCTGGTAGCGGCCGCCGGAGGCCTACCCGTGTTGGCCAACCCGGGAGAGAACTCTGTCGGGATCGGCTGGGAGGAGGTCCGGGCTTCCAACGCTGACATCGTGATCGTTTCGCCCTGCGGGTACCGACTCGATGGCGCAACGACTTTGGCCACACAAATACTCGGCCAGGGCGTGTTGCCACCAAATGCGCAGGTCTGGGCAATCGACGCCGACCACTATGTGGTGCGCCCTGGTCCGCGACTAGTAGACGGAGTCGAGATCCTCTCGACACTGCTGCACCCGGAGACCTTCGGCGCTCCCAGCGACACAACCATCCGCCGCATCCGATGACGCCACTAGGGCCCTCGATACGCTAGACCTCTCACGACCGGACAGGCCTCGAGGTATGCAACTCGGCAGCTGGGATTTCAAGGAGAAGCCGGCTGGGGTTTGGAAAGCGGTGTTGAAGGCGCCGTCGTACCTCTACCGGTGGCACTTGGGGTTCCTCCTGGGCAAACGCTTCTTGATGATCGAACACATCGGACGCAAGTCCGAGGCCACCTACTACACGACGGTGGAGGTGGTGGATCAGGCCACGGGCACACGTGAGTTCTTCGTTTGCAGCGGGACCGGTCCTGACGCCGACTGGTACCTGAATCTGAAGGCCACACCCGCTGCCGCCGTCCAGGTCGGGCGACACCGGTGGGTACCGAGGCAGCGAATGCTCGAGAACAAAGAAGCTTCCGAGCGGTTCGCGAGCTACGAGCAGCGGCACCCGAAGGCGGCTCGCCGTCTGCTCAAGTCAATGGGGAACACTTACGACGGTACCGATGCCGGCCGAACAGACATGATGTCGGAAATGCCGATGGTGGCGTTCAGCGACCACTGAAGGAGTCACGTCGAGCGTTCGCGGACGATCTCACCGACGTTGATTCGCTTGACTGCCTTCAACGCAGGGATCAGGGAGAGCCCGGCGACCACGAACATCGCCACCGTTGCGCCAACAAAGCTGAGTGGGCGGAGTTCGGCGCTGATCGGAAACTCAGCACTCGAAAACGACCCGACGAAGGCGAGCGCTGCCAGGTAGCCGACGATGAGGCCTGGCACGATGCCCATTGCTGTCAAAAGCCCGGTCTCGCCAACGATCAATGAAGCAACTCTCCGATGGGTCAGGCCGTTGGCTCTCATCGAGGCGAACTCGCCGGACCTCTCGGCAACGTTGACCGAAATTATGTTGAAGATCAACGCAAAAGCCATCGCTCCGCCGAACAAGACCATGATCCCGACGAAGACGTAGAAGAAGATCTGGAAGTCCTCTATCAACCCTCGGAGTTCGGCTGAATCGATCGCCGCGGCCACACCCTCGACGTCCTTGATGCCGGCCAGAACAAGCTCGGCATCGGCGCCGTCGTCGAACCGTGCCTTGATCGTCGTGAACGAAGGCTCGGCCAGTGTCTCGGCCGTTACCGACGGGTCTGTCGCGGCCAACGCATCGACCAACGCGGACTGTGAGAGGTAAGCCACCGTCCCAAGGGGCTCATCCACGAAGCCGGAGACAGTGGCTTCGATGGAAGTATCCAGTGAGACCAGATCGATCGTCACCCGATCCCCCTCGGATACCTCCAGGATGTCGCGCATGGCCTCGCCAAGTAGCGCTCCCTCGGCCGGCAGGTCGGGGTCGAAGCCGTGCACCTCGGTCCCCACCTGGTAGGCCTCGAGCGCTGTGGAGAGGGTCTCTCCTTCCCTGCCGACAACGGCTTGAAGAGATACGACCGCCTCGGCGACCGATACCCCGTCCACTCCTTCGACCAGGGCCACCTCAGATTCGCCGATAGGCGTGGCGAAGACAACGTTGGCGTCTTCGATCGCCACTTCGTTGAACTGGCGGTCAATCGCCAGCAGCATCGTGTCGATCATTCCCCAAGAAGCCAGAATCAGCGTCATTCCGAGGACCACACCGATGACCATCGATGTGGAGCGCTTCTTGTTCCTGCCGATTCCGCGCAAGCTCATGCGCCAGCGCACGGGAGCGTTGCGCAGCGGCGGAATGAGAGTCTCGAAGATCGAACGACGACCACCAGCGGCCGGGGTGTCGCCACGCATGGCTTCGGCAGGGGCCATCTTTGCCACTTCCCGCGCGGGTGGGACGGCGGCTATCAGACCCGCGACCGCACCGAAGACGAGCGCCATGGCCACCGTGGGCAGGTGGAACTCTGCGACGAGGTCCGGGATACCGAACACCTTCGTGTAGATCGCAGTCAAACCCCGCGCCATGAAAGACCCGAACACAATGCCGATGACGGCGCCGATGATGCCGACGCTGACGCCATAACTCCGGTAGTGCGAGCTCATCTGCCGGCGTGTAAAACCGCTCGCTCGCAGGGTCCCGATCACGCCTCGTTGTGAGTAGACGAGCCGGGTGATGACCACGTAGATGGCCATTCCAGCAGCGACCAAGAACAACAAGGGCAACGCGATGGCCATGGTTCGAAGGGCGCTGATCTCTTCGTTGATCGTGAAGTTGGACGGTTGTTCTTCGAGCGTCTGAACCTCTGAGGCGCCACCCGTCAACGCCGCATCCTCGACCGCTTCGTCGACCGCTTCTACGTCGACGTCGTCCTTGTACAAGACAAGTACCTGATCTACCCGGGCTGGGGTGTCCAGCTGCTCGAGGATGTCCTCGTGGACAAAGGCAACCCCAAATGACTTCGGTGGGGTGAAGATGTTCTGGCTGTCGCGGGCTGGCCACAGGTACTCGGTCGACACCCCTATGCCGGCAACCTCGACCTCCTGTCCGGCAATCAGGAACGTGTCACCGACACTGAGATCGAAGTCTTTGGCAGCGTGGGACTCGAGCACCACGGCGGTCGGGTCATCGGGATCGAGGTAGGTCCCACCGTCGTCGATGTCGACCATGTTGATCTCGGGTTGGTCGTCAGGCGGCATCCCGACAACGCGGCCGAGAAAGGTGTAATCCCCGATCTCGAAGGGAACGTCGATCTGGCTCCTGGTGATGGCAGTCTCGACACCCTCGAGCGTCGCAAGCGACTCGGCCAGGGTCTCGTCGCCACCGGTAACGGTCATATCGGCCATCGCCAAGCGGTCGTACGACCCGTCGAGCGAAGACCCGAGGTTCAAGTAGGCGTTGAAGGTGCCTGCGAACATCGAGACACCCAGGACGACCGTGACCAGGACCGCGATGAACTGCCACTTCTGGCGCCTGATGTCGCGTCGACGCTTGAGGGCCAGATTCTTCACCAGACGACGTCCTCGGCGCGAAGCGGCTCGGCGACATTCTTGGTCCCGATCACCGCCCCGTCGCGCAGATCGATCACCCGATTGGCGATCTCGGCTATCTGGCTGTTGTGGGTGACCACGATGATGGTTCGATCGCCGGCGTCGGTTACTTCGCGCAACAGGCTCAACACCTTCACGCCGGTCTCGGTGTCGAGCGCACCGGTGGGCTCGTCAAACAACATGAGCGGCGGGTTCTTCCCAAGGCCGCGGGCGATCGAGACCCGTTGCTGCTCTCCTCCCGACAACTGACCTGGAAAGTGGTCCATCCGATCGGCCAGCCCAACCGAAGCCAACACATCCTCGGAGCGAGACTTGACGTCCTCACCGGTCAACTCGGCAATGAGCGCCACGTTCTCGTAGGCGGTCAACGAAGGCACGAGGTTGTAGAACTGGAAGATGAAACCAACGGACTTGAGCCGGTACTCGGTGCGACCATCGTCATCGAGCCCGTTGAGGTTGAAGCCGTTGGCCTCTACATCGCCCGATGTCGGAGGCTCGAGGGCACCGATCTGGTTCAGTAGCGTTGTCTTGCCGCTACCGGACGCGCCCTGAAGTACGACGAACTCCCCGCGCGGGATCTCCACAGAGATGTCTCGGAGCGCGTGGACCTCCGTCTCACCCTCTCCATAAGTCTTCGTCAAGGCGGTTGTTTTTACCGCCAGATCGGCTTCCATCGAAGGACCCTCCCGGTGTTGGCGCCGTTCCATCCACTGCCGAATTCAGGGGCGCAAGTTACTCCAGACCGGCTTCAACGCGACGCATGCCAGACTCCCGCTCACCACCGCGCCGGCTTCACCTCACGAAATCCTTGGTGGAAGGAGCCTCGCAACCTGAAACAGACCTATGAGCCGGGCAAACATGTCCTCGGTATCGACACAATCGCTGAATCCTGCCCGTCTGGCCTTCACCGTGCTGACGAGGGCCGGTGGCGGGTCGCTGTCCTGACCGAAACCGGTCAACATGTCCGCGTAGAAGAACGACTGGCCGACAAAGTCATTCAGCGAAGTCGGCGAGCTGAGATCGTGGGCC
>JBPCTU010000480.1:0-4002 GCA_051011515.1 Acidimicrobiales bacterium | reverse complement strand
ACCAGATCAGAACGAAGAGGAGTGTGAACTCAGCTGCCCCCTCCCAGTCCGGTGAATGCACCAGTAGAGACACCAGCTCCGCGAAGGCGAAGACGAACGCCAGGTCGAAGAACAGCTCCACTGGATCAGCTGTGAAGTCCTCTTCGCGATCGGGTATTGGTAGGCCGCGCATCCCGGAACTCTAGTGATGCAGTGGTGCGAAGGTCGTTACCACCGGACACGGCAGTGACCTCGACTCGGCACGCGTCTTCGCGGCGGTGCACCCGTGCAAGGATGGCCCCATGGCAGATGTTCAGTTCGGTGTGTTCGTGCCTCAGGGTTGGAAGATGGAGCTCTCTTCGATCTCCGACCCCTTGGAAAAGTGGCAGAAGTCAGTCGAGATAGCGGTTCTCGCCGAGGAACTCGGCTACGACTCGTTGTGGGTCTACGACCATTTCCACAACGTCCCCGTGCCTGCACACGAGACGATGTTCGAGTGCTGGATGACCCTGGCGGCCATCTCACAGCGCACCGAGTCGATCAAGCTCGGTCAGATGGTCGGATGTGCGCCCTACCGCGAGCCGTCGATGCTGGCCAAGATCACCTCCAACCTCGACGTCATGTCCGGCGGGCGGCTCATCTGGGGTATTGGTGCCGGATGGTACGAACATGAGTTCAAGGGATACGGCTACGACTTCCCGCCACCCGCTGACCGCATAAGGATGTTGCGCGAGACGGTGGAGATCGTGACGGCGATGTGGTCTGAGCCCGATGTTTCCTACACCGGCCGCCATTACGAGCTTGAAGGGGCCCAATGCGACCCGAAACCGATCCAGCGACCTCGGCCACCGGTGCTGATCGGTGGCGGAGGGGAACAGCTCACGCTTCGAGTGGTCGCCCGGCTCGCTGACGCGTCGAACTTCGGCGGCAAACCGGATGAGTTCCGACACAAGTGTGATGTGTTGCGAGGGCACTGCGACGCGGTCGGACGTGACTACGACGAAATTCAGAAGACATGGTCACCAGAGGTGTTCGTGCGCGAATCGGAGCAGGAGATCATCGACGGAGGTTCACGTAGTTTCTTCGGCGAACCCTACGAATCTTGGCGGGAGGGCAACCTGGTGGGCACCCCGGAACAGGTAGCCCAGCAGGTCCAGTCATACGTCGATCTCGGCTGCACTGGTTTCTACCCGTGGTGCTCCGACTATCCCGACACCGAAACGATGCGACTATTCGCCGAGCAGGTGATCCCCGTCGTGAAAGCCGCCAACGCTTAGCTGCGACCGGTCCGGGCACGCTCGAGCGGGATTCAACGCGCAGTTCGAAACTGCTCCGTCTCCCAGAATCGAGAATTGAGGTGGCCTCGTACGTCGTTCATATAACCGACTGCCGGAGGCGTGTACCACTCGCCGTGGAACCAGACCCCCATACATCCCAGCGCGTTGCCGGCGCGGTAAACGCGTCCGCGTGCGACGTTGTTCAGCCACCCCATCCCGCCTTCGAAACAGTCGCGCCAGTACGCGTACGTGTAATCGATGTTGTAGGCGGTCGACTTGATCGCATTCGACCTCTCGAACGCCGGCCGGTGGAAGCGGTACTTGATCTGGCCAATACCGATGGACTCGGGGCACCGGCCGGAGGACGTTCTCAGGGCAACGTGACAACGTGACTGGTTGGAGGTGAAGTCACCAGCCTGAGTTTGGCGCCACCATGACTCCTCGACCATCTGGGAACGAACAAGGTTTTCATCGATGCCCCACTTGCAGGCCGCCCACTGGATGATCTCGTCTGTGGTGCCGGTGAAGAAACCCGACACACGGCGGTAGTCGTTGGCGTTGTCCGTTCCCATTGTCCGGTTGAAACTGCGATTACCTGGACGGATCTCCTTGGCCGATCTCACTCGGACGGCGCACTGCGCCCCGCTGGGAAGCGGGGAACCGGGGGAGAGGGTCGAAAAATGCGCTGTGGGCCGGGTATCGGTGCAGCCCGAGAACCTGTCGACGCCACCCCCACCCTTGCAGCCGTCGTTTCCTCCACCACCGACAACGACGTCGTCGCCGGGCCCACCGCGGATCGCGTCGTCGCCAGACTTCCCGTTCAGCGAATCGTTGCCCAGGCCACCGGTGAGGTCATCGCCTGAGTGGCCGCCCCCCAACTGATCGTTTCCCGAGCCACCCGAAATCACATCGCGCCCGCGCCCCCCGCGAATGTGATCACTGCCGGGACCGCCTCTGCCGACGTCGCGGCCCGGTCCGAGGTCGATTCGGTCGTTGCCGAGGTCACCGAATACCCGGTCGAATCCATCGCCGGAGCAGATTCTGTCATTGCCTCCGCCGCCGCGAATCACATCAGCTCCCGGTGTTCCCCAGATCACGTCAGGGCCCGGCGTCCCCGTCGTTGGTTGGCCGGGCACTGCGTAGATGGTTGGCACCGATCCAAAACAAGACACCTGGGCGCTCGCGCTGGGGGGTGGTTCGACCACGCCCAAGCCAGCCACGGCGAGACCGAGGACAACGAGCATCCGTATCGAAGTTGCCACCGCCCGTAACCTCTTCTCAGACCTAGCCGCCCGCTAGAGCGCCAGTCTGGCAGAGGATCGGATCGAGCGGGAGTCGCCCATCGGGTGGTGTCAGCTGGGAACCGTGCTGACTGCCGCTGGCGTTCAGGCGAAGAGCAATCCACCATCGATGGAGTACGCACTGCCGGTCACGTAGGACGCCTCGTCGGACGCGAGGAACGCCACCAGGTTGACGATTTCTTCGGGTTCGCCGTAACGGCCCAGGGGAACCCGCTCGTTCACGGCTGCTTTGTAGCTGGCGGGATCGTCAGGGATGGTCATGGACCCGATGGAGTCCATCATCCTCGTTTGCACCACGCCGGGGCATACCGCGTTGACTCGAATGTTTGCGGGCGCCAGTTCGACCGCGGCCGTCTTGGTCATCCCGACCACAGCGTGTTTGCTGGCGCCGTAAGCGATCAGGGTCGGCGTCGCCATGAGGCCGGCTCCCGACGACGTGTTGACTATCGAACCGCCGCCACGTTCTCTCATTGCTGATGCCACGTGGCGCATCCCGAGCCAGACCCCTTTGACGTTGACCGCCAGTACGTTGTCGAACATTTCCTCGGGGTAGTCCTCCAACATCGAGATCGTGCCTTCGATCCCGGCGTTGTTGAACAACACGTCCACGCCGCCGAAGGTGTCCACCGCTGCAGCGACGTACGCCTCGACCTGTTCGGAGTCGGTCACGTCTGCTTGGACCCCAGTCGCCTTGCCGCCGCCGGCATCCACCGCGGCGACGGTCTCGGCTAGATCGTCCTGGGCGTTGTCGACAGCCAGTATCGACGCCCCTTCACGTGAGAGTCTGAGCGCGGCTTCGCGCCCGATGCCTCCTCCCGCGCCAGTGACGATCGCCACCTTCCCATCAAAACGATCCATCTGGTTTGTCCCCCAACTGTTTGGCACGCCCGGCGCGCGCATGTCGACGCTAGTTGGAACGCTCTCCTGGCGTCGGGTGGCTGGCTAGCCCTCGGCGTCCAGCTCTGCCATGCCGTCGGCTCGGGCCAATTCCATGATCCCTGGGTCCCCGGTCCGCCACAGAACGGTCAACTTCACGCCGGTGAGCAACCAACGGTCGTCGACCCTCACGAGCGTGTCTTCGTAGTATCCGCCGATCGTGAACCACGAAGCTTCGTCGGCTGGGTCGTACACGTGATGCGCTTGCATGTACATGGTGATGGCGGCTTCGTTGCCTTGGAGGCCCACGACAGGGTTGGTCATCGTGTGTTGAGTGGCTGCGAGTCCCGTGAACAGCGGTTTCACGCCGGCGACCCATTCATCGGCGGTCATGTTGCGGGCCGGCTGATCTGGTCGGTAGCTCGAGAAGTCGATCTCCAGTTGCTCGGCAAAGATGGACCGATATAGAGGCCAGTTTCGTGTGTCGATGCCGGTGGCGTAGGAGTAGACGGTCTCGGCGATGGAGATTCGCTGATCGGCTGGCATTGACGTGCCTTCCATGTCAGTGC
>JBPCTU010000479.1:0-15115 GCA_051011515.1 Acidimicrobiales bacterium | reverse complement strand
CATCAGGCCCGGGAACCGTCTCTACCGGAGTGGGGACTTCGGCCGTTGGCGCCCCGACGGCAAACTCGAATTCCTGGGCAGGCGTGATGCCCAGGTGAAGATTCGTGGTTTCAGGATCGAAATCGGCGAGATCGAGAACACCCTGGCGCTGATCGACGGTGTCCGCCAGGGCGCAGTAGTCATCACCGGGGAGGACGACAACAGCAAACAGCTGGTGGCCTTCTATGCGGGAGCCGAACATCCCGTCGATGCCCTGCGTGATCATCTCGGCAAGTCGTTGCCGGAATACATGGTGCCGAGCGCTTTCCACTGGCAGGACGAGCTCCCGTTGTCCGACAATGGCAAGATCAACCGCCGCGCACTTCGGGACTTGGCAGCCCATCTCGAGTCCGGTGTCGTCGAGTACCAGCCTCCGGTGACACCGACCGAATCGCACCTCGCAGAGATGTGGGCCGGAATTCTGGACATGCCTGTAGGGGAGATCGGTAGGCGCGATCACTTCTTCGACCGAGGGGGAAGCTCACTGTCGGCCGTCGAGCTGGTCATCGGGCTCGACAACGCTGTGTCCCTCAAGCAAGTCACTGCAGCGCCCGTGCTGGCGGACATGGCCCGAGTGGTCGACGGTGACTCGGTTGAAGAAGCCGGGCTGTTGCACCGCCTGTCGCCACCGCGCGGTGAGGGTTCGCCCTCGCTTGTCTGTTTCCCATACGCAGGTGGCAACGCAGTGAACTTCCAGGCTGTCGCCCAGGTTCTGCGGGACGTCCAGGTCTCGATGTACGCAGTCGAGCTGCCGGGTCACCAGCTGGTCGGGTTCGATGACGATTTCGTATCGATCGACGAGGTAGCCGAGCGCGTTGTTGCCGAGGTCAGCGGGCTCAGTTCCGGACCGGTGGCCCTTTGGGGACACTCCGCGGGCAGCGCGCTCGCTTTGGAGGTCGCAAGACGGCTCGAAGAGGCCGAGCGCGAAGTCCAAGCTGTCTTCATCGGGGGGCAGCTTCTTGGAGACGTCTCCACACGCCGTGCTCATCTAGATGAGTTGACTGGGACGAGCGACCGCAAGATCGTGGCCTCGGTGTCCGCCGGTTCGGGTTACGGAGACCTCGAAGGGCTCGATGCGACTCAGGTCGGGCACCTCGGAGCGGCGATCCGACATGACGTGGTTGCTTCCAACCGATACCTGATCGATCGGCTGGAGAACGCCGACGGAGCGCGCCTGGCGGCGCCCGTGGTGGTAGCGGCCGCCAAGGATGACGGCGCCGCGACGGGCCTTGCCGAGAGATACACCGAATGGGCGCGCTTCAGCGACGAAGTCCAATGCCGTGAGCTCGAGACCGGTGGGCACTTCTTCATCCGAACTGAACCCGAGCTCGCGGCGTCGATCATCAGAGAGTTCCTGCTGGGCGAGACGCCTGCCACGGCTGAGCATCGGTCTGAGACGGCGTCACAGAAGGCGGCGACTCCAGGCTCGTCCCTATCATCGACCTCTGTCGAAGCTTCTGATGCCGGACTTCCGTTGGTTTGGGTTGATGGCGAGCCCGCAGTCGGGCCATGGGCCGAGCAGAACCACGAGATGCTTCGTGCCGAGCTCCTCGATCGAGGGCGGTTGTTGGTGCGAGGGCTGGCTATTGCGGGTCCTCGTGACCTTCTCGCGGTAGCCACAGCGCTGTCTGACGAGCTTGTCGACGACACGGAGTCGTTTGCGCCTCGGGTGGAGCATCCAGGCGGTGTCTTCTCTTCCTCGGCCTGGCCGGCGAATCAACAGATGTGCATGCACCATGAACTCAGTTATCGACAGACGGTGCCTGGAATCGTGGTCTTCGGGTGTGTTCAGGAGCCGGCATCGGGGGGTGCGATTCCAGTGGCTGATGCGACCCAGATGCTCGACGCGCTTCCATCGAGCCTGGTGGAACGATTCCGAGAACAAGGCTGGATCCTCCGTCGCAACTACACAGAGGACATCGGCCTTTCGCTCGCCGACGCGTTCGGAACCGACGACCCCGACGAGATCGAGAGCTATTGCTCTGCGAACAACATCGACTTCGATTGGCGTGCTGACGGGACGCTGTCTACCCACCAATGGCGTCCGGCGATCGTCGATCACCCCGAAAGTCGGAAATCGTGTTGGTTCAATCAGATCGCTTTCCTCAACGAATGGACAATCAAACCGGAGGTCCGTGAGTACCTGGTCGCTGCGTACGGCGAGGACGGCCTTCCGTTTACCACCTTGTTCGGCGACGGTGAGCCGGTTGGGCCCGACGTTGTCGAGAAGATCAACGCTGCCTACGACGCATGCACCATCCGCGAGCCTCTGCGAGCGCACGATCTGCTGATCGTCGACAACGTCGCCACAGCTCACAGTAGGGATCCGTACAAGGGTGATCGCGAGGTGGTTGTTGCGCTGGCCGAGCCGACTGTTATTCATCTCGATCTCACCTCCTCGAAGAAGTCCACCCGAAAGGCAAAGGCGCGCAGAAGTTAGGGGAGTGCCTTCGCTTCGGTCAGGGTCATCGGGCGTCGTGACCTGATCGGCATGCGAGCGGTCAGCATGCTTCCGTAATAGCTTCGTCGAGATGACCGACCAGCGGATTTTGATGTCAGAGGTGTTGGGCGCGCTCTCGGTCGTGGCCGACGTCGGTGTGGGTGCTCCGGAAGAAACAGGTATCGGTTCCGCCGTTCTCGCTGGCCGCATAGGCCGTCGGCTCGACCTCGCCGACTTCGAGTGCGCTGACCTGTTCTACTCCAGCCTCCTCCGATTCATAGGTTGTTCGGTCGCCGTGCCCGAGACCGTCGACGTGAGTCTCGGCGACGTCCACGGATATCAGCGGGCGCTCGCGCTGGCCGACCTGGGCGATCGGGACGACATCCTTGCGCGCCTCGAGGTGGACATGGCGGTCGATCAGGCAGACGAGGCTCGGAGCGACTCCCTCTCGGCTATCGGAGGGATGCTTGCCCAGCCAGAGATAATGGGAGCGGTCAGTAAGAGCCACTGTGATCTCGCCGCTCGACTGGCACGCGACGTCGGCATGTCCGATGCGGTGACCGAGGCACTTGGCCAAGTCTATGAACGTTATGACGGCCAGGGACTGCCGCTGGGCACCGCTGGCAACGAGCTGACACTCCCTGCCCGGGTGCTTCATCTCACGACGGCGTTCGAGTTCCATCGTCGCGTCGCCGGCGTCGACTCCGCGTTCGACCAGGTCCGAGCTCGATGTGGCGGTCAGTTCGATCCCGAACTGTGTGCGGTCGTCATGTCCGACCCGGATGGGTTGGTGGCCGGCATGGACACCGCCACGCTGCTCGACGTGTTCATGGACGAGGCGCCCGGCGGCCTGACTATCGACGCTGCACTGATCGCCGACGTCGCCCGAGCGTGCGCTCACAACGTCGATCACCGTTCCACCTACACGCTTGGTCACAGCGAAGGGGTGGCTGACCTCGCCGCTCGCGCAGGCGCCGCTGCAGGGCTTTCTTCTGACGATCAGGAGAGCCTCCGTGTCGCCGGCTACCTCCACGACGTGGGCAAGGTAGGCATCTCCAGCGCGATCTGGGAGAAGCCGGGGCCGCTGACGAAGGCAGAACGATCGCGAGTCGAGGGTCACACCTTCCTGACCGATTCGATTTTGAGACGTTCGCCAGCGCTTGCGCCCTACGCCACGCTCGCGAGCTCGGCACACGAACGATCTGGCGGCGCCGGATATCACCGCCGGCTCGAAAGGCCCGACTTCAAGGGGCAGTTACTCGCTGCCAGCGACGCATTTCACGCAATGCGGGAGATTCGGCCCTGGCGAGCTGCTCTCGATGAGAATGCGGCGATTGCCGAACTGCAAAGAGATGCACAGGAAGGACACCTCGATGGTCGCGCAGTGAGCGCGGTCATCAAGGCGGCGACCGGTCGATCTGCGCCGGCGGAATTGCCACACGACTTGTCCGCACGTGAGGCCGAGGTTCTTTGTTGTCTGGCGCGTGGGTGTTCGAACAAGGAGATTGCGGCCGAGCTGTTCATCTCCATCAAGACCGTCGAGAACCACATTGGCCGCATATATGACAAGCTCGGCGACCGATCCCGTGCGGCAGCTGCGACGTTCGCCGTGCGCCACGGGCTCTGCACCTGACCCTCGAAGAATGGGGGTTTGCCCGGATGTGCTCATGATGACGAATTCATACCTTGGCAATGACCGCAAACCCATGCGGCACAACCGAGGAGAAATTCGAGATGCACACAGTCACTGTCTCCAGCTTCGTCGCCGCCAGCCCTGAAACGGTCTGGTCCACGATCGGCGACCCGTCCGACATCAGCACTTGGCACCCTGCCATCGCACATAGCCTGGTCGAGAGCGACGTCCGTTCTTGCACCCTGGCCGATGGCGCGCAGATTTCAGAGCGCATCGAGAGTGTCGATCACGCCAACCAGGCCTACACCTACTCGATCACCGACAGCCCTCTGCCGGTCACCGACTACATGTCGACCATTCAGGTGAGCCAGGAAGGTAGCGGCTCTGTCGTTCGGTGGACCTCGAGCTTCGAGCCCTCTGGAGCGCCGATCGAAGACGTGGCCGGGTTGCTGGAAGGCGTGTATTCGGCGGGCCTTGGTGCGCTCCGCGAACAGTTCGCTTGAGTCGACACGAAATGGAATCCAGGGCCCGCCGACCTGCCCGGCGGGCCCTGCCCATGTTCTGACACCGAAGCGTTCGCGGACGCGTTCTTTGGCGTTCGCGACAGCGTATGGCGGCGAACGGGTGCCTCTTTCGAGAGTGTCATACCCCGTCTGTACGCTCGAGGGACCGCTTCGCTCTCCTCCGGTCGTCCCTCGAGCGTACAGACGGGCATGCGACCTGGAGAACGAAGAGTGGCTCGCCGGTTCGTCCGGCCTCACAACCTCTCTCCAGTCTTGGAGGTCCCCTGTGAGCGCTACAACGACGCTCCCCACCCCGATCACCTCTAGCCTCACCGAGCTCGCCGCTCTGTGGGGCCAGTCCCAACACCAGCTCATTGTCTTGGCTGCCGAGCTGGCCGATTCTCACGAATGGGTCATCGCCGGTTCGCCGACACCGGCGCATCACCTGGCCGCGATTGCCGACATCGAGCCCTGCACTGCCCGTGAATGGCTACGTGTGGGCAAACGCGTCCGCGGCCTTCCCCGAATCGCTCACGCGTTCGCCGATGGCAGCTTGTCCTACTCCAAGGTTCGAGCGATCGTGACGGTGGCGACCCCCGAGAACGAGGCCGAACTCGCCGCGCTGGCGCTGGACACACCGGCGGGTTTGCTGCGAGCAGAGCTCGCGCGGTGGCTCGGCCGAAACGGCGATCCCGAGAAGATCGAGGAGCTCCATCAACGGGAGAGGTCGGTCAAATGGCGCACGGAGGCGAACGGCATGGTCACGTTCACCATACGACTCCCGCCTCACCTGGCCGCCGTGCTCATTGCCGTGTTGACGACGATGGTGATGCGAGCCAGGCCGCGTCCCGACGCGTCCGCGGGCTGGCCAACGCTGGCACAACAACATGCCGACGCGTTCGTCTCGCTGATCGACGAAGGGACAGGTGTTGTGGAGACCGAGGTCGTGTTCCACGTGCGGGGCGACGGCTGCACAGCGGACGACGGCACGCCCATCCCCGAGACGATCATGGCCCGCCTGGTGCCGGAAGCGTTCGTGCGCGCCTTGATCTACGAGGCCGAGGGCCTCCCAGTCAATGCGTCGGGCCGCCAACGCCATCCCACCACGCGCCAGAAGCGCGTAGTCAAGGCGCGAGATCGGACATGTGTTGATTGCGGCCGCGACGTATTGCTCGAATACGACCACGTGCCTGCCTATGAAGAGACGGGCCGCACGGTCGTCGAGGAACTCGAACTCCGCTGCGCGCCCTGTCATCACCGACGCCACGACTGATTCCTCGAGTAGGTCGGAACTCAATCGTCGTGTCCGGCGTTTACTGATGCATGACGACCGAGATATCGACTCCGCCCGGGACTCAGCCCGACGGCAACTCTGAACCCAAATCAACCGTTCGCGTGTTGCTGGGGCGTATCACTCGCTTCGAAATGATCGTTTGGGCGGTGATCGCGGCAGTCATGCTCCTTCTGGTGATCGCCGAGCCCGAGATTCTGGAAGCCCCTTTCGAGAACGAGCGGACGATGCTGTTCACTCTCGGCGGAACAGCTATTGCGGCGCTCGTGTACGCAGCCATGCTCTGGCTTCGCGTCCCGGCGGTCCTTCGAGTGGTCGTGCTGGTAGTGCCGTTCGCACTGGTCAATTGGTGGTTGCTATCGCCCTACTTCATCGACGACGTAGTCGACGAGGAGTTCTCTACATCGATCTCAGCCGAGCTGGAGTCCGGTGAGGGCACCGCCGGTGCTACCCAGGACTCCGCACCTCCCGCCGCTGATGTGCCGCCGCCGGTGGAGTCGAGCGAGGCAGTACCGGCCGAGCAGGTGCCGGCCGAAGAAGGATCCGCGCCAGCTCCCCCGGTCGAAGAGGAACCACCCGCGCCACCAGCTGGACCGGTTCTGCTGGCCGCCGGCCAGTTTGTCGGCCTCGCCGGCCACTCCGGAACCGGCGACGCAGGCGTCTTCGAGAACCCCGACGGATCGCTCGTGCTCCGTTTCGAGAACTTCGACATCGACAACGGTCCCGACCTCGAGGTCTACCTGGTGCCTGGCGCCGACCAGACGTCCCTAGCGGAGGGGTCGATTCACCTGGGTGCACTGAAGGGAAACATCGGCGATCAGAATTACGAGCTACCGCCAGGCACAGACCTGCCGCCGGGCGAATACACCGTGCTGGTGTGGTGCGAGGCGTTCAGTGTCGAGTTCGTGGGCGCCACGGTCGCTGTCTGAGCCATTCTGGGCCAAGCTGGTGTGGTGGACGCCGAACAAACCGAGCCGCCCTGGTTCAAGAAGGCGCTCTACCTGAGCGGAATCCGAGCTCCAGATGAGTATCGGCCATGGGTGGCGGGGGTCATCTCGGACATGGATCCAAGGCGTCGGGGCCTGATACTCGCGATACCGAACGGTGTGATGATTGCTGCGGTCGGATTCCTGAGTCTGGCCGTCGGAGACCCGCTCTTTGGCGTGTTCCTGTTGTTCATGGCTGTGGTAATCGTGGCGGCTGGGTACGTCAGTACTGCGATCGAGACGCGGCGAACGAACTGGTTGGCGAAGCGCAACGCCATCACCTAGGCGCAGCTCGCGCCTACCACCACATCGAGCCGGGCTCACCCTTGAATGGGCCTTTGACTTCGTCGGTAACCCAGCCACCGTAGAACTCGCCCGGTTGGGGCCGGACACGTTCGTCTCCGACGAAACATTCGAACGACCGGGGGTAGAACGACACGTGATCCGCCAGCGACTCGAATCTGTCGCTGGGGCGTTCATAACTCCACGCGCGACCCACGACCTCTACTCCCTCTACCTGGACCGTCCAGTATTTGGCGGTGCCTTTCCACTCGCAGAAACTGCGCCCAGATGCCGGCGTGAAGTATTGCCAATCGACGTCAGTCGGCGGTACGTAGTAGGTAGGCGGATGGGAGGTTTCGAGGACGCGCAACGCTTGGGTGGACGAGGCCAGGGGTGTCCCGTTCAACAGGACCCGCACAGGACGAGTTGCGGACACGAGTGCGGGCGGCCGGGGATATTCCCATACGGATTCCTGGCTTGGCCCGGCGGGGTGTGGCTCAGGTAGCGATGAACGGCTCACTCAGGTGACGGTACCCAGGTGTGGCCCGTTCCCGAACGACGGTCGCCTGTGGTTTCGAGTTCGTTCCCTGGCCGAGTCGGACCTTAGTATTGGCCGATCGGCAAGAAGGCAGAGTGATGATGACAGAACCGATTTTGACTGAACCACAGGCGGTAACGAGCAGATGAAGCAACTCCTGACCTTCATTCTCTTGCTCGTGGTCATAAACGTTGTGTTGTGGATCGTCGGTTCGCCGCTCCGGATATCGATCATCGGGAGCATCGTGTTGTCGCTGATCGTCGGCGTGGCAATGAAGGCGACCAATCGCCTGTAGCTGACCCGCGCCGGCTTGGTTGCCCAATCGACGGGGGCTATCCGGCCCACACCTACACCCACTCGATCGTGGTTACCGAATACCTCTGACCAGCTACGACGCGACTCTTCGTGTTTACGGTTCCAGTTTCGCGCTGAACTCCCACTCGGGTTGTGCCGATGACCGGTCGGTAGCCCGAACGGGGTGAGTTGCCCGAGTCGTTGTGGCAAGGGTCCAGGAGCGGAGTAGCAGAGGACGGTAGGACGATGTCGCGGAACTGCCCAGGCGTAGCGCTGTCCGAAGCCTCTGAGCCGAGCTCACCGGCCGTCGATCGCGCGCTTCGGGTTGGGCGGAGTGATCAGCTTGGGTCCCCTGTGCGCGAGACAAGTTTGTCTTGCATCGGCTTGGTCGTCACTGCGGTTGCGACGCTGGGCGCGCTGCGCGCGATCATCGTACAAGTTCGTGGTGGTGGCAGTTTGTGGGCGGCCGCTGCCTTCACCGCGCTCGTCGGCGGGCTCATGTGGGGCGGAGTTGCGTTTCAAGTTGCTCGGCTCGGGTTTCATTGGCGTCGCCGCCAATCGATAGAAGAGCCCGATCGAGCGCGCATGTTCGACGGAGTCGAGCGAGGCCTGCTCGTCCTGGTGCCGTCATATCGAGAGGAGCCTGAGGTCGTTGCCCAGACGGTGGCGTCGGCGGCATTGCTCGCGTATCCGGGCAAACGCGTCGTGCTGTTGATCGATGATCCGCCTGAGCCTGGAACGACCGAGCAGGCGGTGCAGCTGGGAAAGGCGCGTGCCCTGCCGGAGCTGCTAATCGAGTGGTTCGAGCCAGCAGGTCGGCAGGCAAAGGCGGCCTACGAGCGATTCACTGAGCTGCGTACAGACTCCGCTGTGTCGACAGCGGACGAGGTTTCGTTGGTGGCTGGTGCACTAGAGCGTGCCGCCGAGTGGTTTGATGACAGAGCCGCTGAGGAATCCACGTCCATCCACGGCGACGCATTGTTTCGACAGCTCGTGCTCGCCGAGCCGGCAATCAAGCTTCGCGAGGAGGCCACAGAACTGCGGCAACGGTTTCAGCATGACCTCATCTCGCGTGTCGAGCTGGAGTGGAGGATGCGGAGGCTGGTGGCCCGCTTCGACACCGAAATCGAGATGTTCGAGCGCAAGCGCTACGTTAACTTGTCCCAGCAGCCGAACAAGGCGTCGAATCTCAACTCCTACCTTGGGCTCCTCGGTGGGATGTGGCACGAGGTCGAGCGAGGCGACGGTCTCTACCTGGAAGCGGACGAGGGTTCTTCCGGCCGACGAATCCCCGAGCCCGAGTTCGTGATGACCCTCGACGCAGACAGCGTGGTCGCCGACGATTACGCGGAGAAGCTCATCAGCTACGCCCATCGTCCTGGCAACGACCGGGTTGGCGTGTTCCAGACGCCGTACAGCGCTGTTCCCGGCGCCCCCACGACCATCGAACGCATCGCTGGGGCTACCACCGACATCCAGTACAACATCCACCAGGGCTTCGGGGCATACGAGGCGGAGTTCTGGGTCGGAGCCAATGCCATCATTCGTACAACCGCGCTCCGTGACCTCGAGGAGCCGTTCACCGATGCGGGACACACTCTGAAGAGGTTTGTGTCTGATCGCACGGTGATCGAGGACACCGAGTCCAGCCTCGAGCTGGCCTTGGCCGGCTGGCGGATCCACAACCACCCGGAGCGTCTCTCATTCTCGGCGACACCTCCGGACTTCGGGTCGCTTGTTGTTCAGCGTCGACGTTGGGCCAACGGTGGCCTGATTCTGACCGACCGGTTGCGAGACCTCGTCGCCAACCGCCGCGCCGGCCCGGTGGCGGCAATGCTGCGCGGCCACTACCTGCTGTCGATCGCCTGCACGAACGTCGCCCTCGCGATCTTGTTGTACACCAGCATCGGGGTTGACTACGCGTCGTGGTGGCTCGCCGCCAGCGCGGTTCCATACTTCGCCCTCTACGCCCGTGACCTGAGTCAAGTCGGCTACCGGGGCACCGACATCGGCCGCGTCTACGCTCTGAACCTTCTATTGGTGCCCACAAACTTGGCGGGCGTGGCCGCTTCGGTCCGCCAGCTCATCACCCGGAACCGCACTGCGTTTGCTCGGACGCCGAAGATCGGAACCAGAACCTCAGCACCGGCTTGGCTACACCTCGCCGCGCTGGCGATGGTTGCCGCTGCGGCATATGCGGCCGTTGGGGACCTCGCTGCTTCGCACTACGCGCACGCCATGTTCGCCGCCACGAACGCATTGATCCTTATCTACGCCATCACCACGTTTATCGGTTGGACGAATCTCGCCGAGGATCTGGTCAACGCTGTCATGCCCCCAGCCCGCTCCAGTGGCCGGCCACCAAACGAACGTTCGGGGGAGTCGCGGCCACACCGGCCGGCGATCGACCTACCTGACCGCCAACCCCAGCCCGTGCCCGCTCGCTAGTCGCCGCCAGCGACGAAGGGAACCCCCGAGTAGGTGCACGCGTCACTTCTGCATCCTGCGGCAGGCCTCAGGGTGATCGACTCCATGTGGCCGAATGGGTATCGACTGCCTCGGAGAGAGACTGTCGGCTGAGGTTCGCGGCCTCGTCCCCGGTTAGCACTGCGCCCTCTTGCTTCAATTCTTCAAACCGCCCGACACCAACCTCCTTCTCGGTGGCGTCGAGAGCGTCGCCAGAAAATGCGATCATGCCCGTTGTCAAGAGGCCGTTCTCTTCCATGTACCCGATCAGCTGTGCAGCGACTTCGTAGCGTTCCGCTGCAGCGAGGGGCGTGAGTGCACACACAATGGCGGTGTCGAGCACTGCTACTCCAAGTTGCGGGGAGTCTTGGAGTAGTTGGAACTGACGGTCGATCGCCTCAGCGGCTTGTAACAACTGCCCCGATTCGGAAAGCGACATTATTGCACCGTTGGCCGAGACCGCTTGGAGCCAAACCGAGCCTCCCTCGGCGGCGATTGCCTCTGCTCTCGAGAACTCCTCCGCGGCGCGGACCGGATCCGTGGATCTGATCGCTTGGGCGTAACCCCAAGACGCGATCGCGCTCAACGTAGGGTTCCCGTATTCCTCGGCTACCTGCTTCGCCTCTCCCATCAGCTCGGTGGCATCCGCTCCCGTCTGCAGGCCTCGCCATGTCGCAACTCCAACAAGGCACTTGACGAGCTCGTGGGGATCGTTATCTTCACGCGCAGCCTCGAGGGACTTGTCGGCCAGCTCAACTGCTCGGTCGAGCTCTCCGTAGGTTCCTTCCCACATCGCGATCATGTTGTAGGCCGATGAAGTGGGCGTGAGTGAGTCATCGTTGGGAATCGCTCGAGGGATGTATTCGTCAACCGTGTTCCGATTCGTACGCATGCCGTAATAGACCGCGAGGCATGCCACATCGGTCTCGAGCGGATGGTTCCGGGTCCCGGGGAGTTCAAGAACATCTGCAGCCCACATGGGTAGTGGTTCTATCGGTGAGAACACGACCCGCACGAAAGGTGCGAGCATCCCCATGGCCAGCTCGATCTCCTCGAGGTCGATAGCCCAATCAACTGCGGCCCGGAGGTTCGCTGTATCCAAGTTGAACAGTGCGACCCAAGTCCGTTCCTCGGGCCCACCGATACCTGCGGCGAAGGCGCGAGCGCGCTCTAGGTAGTGCTCGGCGTGAAGGCGGCGCACGGCGTCGGCTTCGCCGGTCTCGACCAGTCGTTCTTCGGCGTACTGGCGAATGGTTTCGAGTTGACGGAACCTGCTCCGCCCCGCTTCCGATTCTGCAACAACCAGCGACTTGCCTACCAGCGAATGAATCAAGTCGTCGACTTCGATCGGAGAGTACCCCGGCCCCGCAACGGCCTCAGCCCCTTCCAGATCGAAGCCACCAGCGAATACGGAAAGTCTCGCCAGGATGCTCCTTTCGTCTTCGTCGAGAAGGTCGTAGGACCAGTCGACGGTTCGCCTCAACGTCTGGTGCCGGTTCCGGGACCCCCTCCTGCCACCTGTGAGAAGGCGGAACCGTTCGTCGAGCCTCTCCAACATCTCGGCCGGAGTCATCGATTGGACCCTGGCCGCAGCCAGCTCGATCGCCAAGGGGACGCCATCGAGGCTGCGGCAGAGTTCGGCCACGTCCGCTTCGGTATGGCCATCAACCGAGAAGTCCGGATTGACGAGCATGGCGCGGTCGACGAACAGCTGGGTCGCTTCGGTCGACTCGGTGCCTGATTCGTTCGGCAAGGACAGCGCGGGAACGGCGACGATTCGCTCACCAGGCACTGCGAGGCCCTCGCGGCTGGTCGTCAGTACGGACAACTGTGCGCACTCACTGAGTAGTTCCTCCACCCAATCGGCCAAGAAGCCCAAGAGGTGCTCGCAGTTGTCGAGCACCAACAGAGTCCTCCGAGCACTGAGCACTGCGACGATGGCCTCCTCCACCGTCAGCCCCTGGTGATCGGTTACGCCGAGCGCCGAAGCGACGGTGTTGACCACCCCGGGCCAGTCGCGGACAGGCGCAAGTTCAACAATCCATGCGCCCCCGCGGAACTCCGGCACCGCTTCGGCTGCCACCTGGACCGCAAGTCGCGTCTTCCCGACACCGCCGACTCCTGTCAGGGTGACAAGTCTCTGAGTCAGCACAGCGTCACAGATCAGTTCCAGCTCCGCGGTACGGCCCACGAAGGATGTCAGTTGCGCAGGCAGGTTGCCTGGGAACGTGTCCACCGACTGGAGAGGCGGAAACTCGGTTTGGAGACCGTCGTGAAGTATCTGCAGCACCTCTACCGGCTCCCTCAAGTCGCGGAGTCGGTGCTCTCCCAGTGAGCGCAGACCGACGCCCGAGCGAATCAAAGAGGCGGAGGTTCCCGAGATCACAATCTGGCCTCCATGAGCCACTGACATGAGACGAGCGGCGCGATTAACCGAGGTACCGAAGTAGTCGTCGTTGCGGATAGATGCCGGTCCGGAATGAATGCCAATCCGCACGCTAATTGCGCAGCCGTCGGGCCATTCTTCTGCAACGAGGCCGGCCTGAGCGAGGATGGCTGCCTCAGCCGCACTGTGGGCATCCGCGAACGCAATTCCGAAGCCATCGCCTGCCGTGGAGAAAACCCAACCACCATGCGCGTCGATGGACCCTCGGATGATCACATCGTGGCGGGCAAGCGCTGAATTCATCTCCGTCGGGTACTGCTCCCAGAGGCGCGTCGATCCTTCGATATCGGTGAACACGAACGTCACCGTTCCAGAAGGCTGAGAGGACGTCACAGGCGAATCCTAAACCTGGCGGGTGTAACGCAGGTGCGCTAGCTGTCCTCGTCTTGCCACAACGACGTGAAGCACCGGCGACGGTGAGCAACACAACCGCCCCAATATCGCCCCGTGTCGATCGCGCATGGCGATGATTCGCAGCTTGTACGGCTACTACGCTCGCTCGCATGACCGACTTGATTGCCAGCAGGCTTGCCTCTTTGGCGGAGTTCTACGTTCGAGAACCCGATAGAGCGGTAGCCGAGGATTCTCCTGCAACGGCCACGCTCGGCTCCGATCTCGTTTGCGAGGTACGAGGTCCTGACGGCTGGATGGTCAAGACGGCCATGATGGCGGGAGTGGGCGGAGATGCGTCGGCGCCAACGCCTGGCTGGATCATGAGGTCTGCGATAGCGAGTTGTACCGCGACGACCGTGGCCATGAGGGCTGCGCAGGCTGGGATACCTGTCCAGACCGTCGAAGTCGTGGCCGAGAGCGAATCGGACGGGCGTGGCCTGCTGGGGATTGATGGTCATCATCCCGAACCGTCAGAGATGTTGCTCACCGTGAAGGTGTCGGCTCCCGGCGTCGCTCCGGAGAGAGTGGAGCAGCTGGTGAAGGAAGCCGATCTGAGCTCACCCATCGGCGAATCCCTGCGGAAGCCGCTAGCCGTGATCACCAGGGTCGTCCACGTCGACGCCGACTGAGGACCGCCAGGGGAGGGACCGGGCCATAGCCTGCAGGCTCAGGCCTCCGCATCCATGTCGACCAGTTCGCGTTCGGGTGCGCCGGGCGTGTGAACCCGAAACACGACGAGCTTGGCGCCCTGGGTCTCGTCGGTCCGGATGCTGTGGACGGCGTTGAGGGGAACCTTGCCGAACGTGCCGGCCGGCATGTGACGTTCTCCGTCCTCTCCCTGCTCCCAGTAGTGGATCCCGCCCTCGATCACATAGGCGAATTCTTCGCCAGGGTGGCGGTGGGTCGGGAGCTGGAAGGACGGTGGTAGCTCGACGTAGCTGGTCACGACCTCGAGCTCGGCCGTTTCCAGGATGTCTCTGCTCAGATCGGCGAAGCTTGGAGCGGTGCCGGTATCGGTGACTGTCATCGAGGTTCCTTTCTCGACCAGGCCGTCCGTCGGCCTGGTACAAGTGACGTTACGAAATGACCCGCGACGTCGTATCGCCTCAAGGCGCCGATGTCTGTCGCCGTGTGCCACGGATTGGCGCTCACTTGTCCGTAGGTGCCAAGCGCGTGTCGCCCGCGGACATCCCGTATCGTCGGGACCCGTGCCCGAGTACTGGAACACCGCTCGAACCGTCCAAATGGTCGTCGACGCGTGTGCTGCCTTGGGCGTCGACACCACAGCGGTTCTGGCAGCCGCCGACATCGATCCCGAGGTCGTCGCAGATCCCGAGGGTCGGGTCTCGCTCGATCAGATGCGGGCGTTCTGGTTCGAGGCCGTCGCTCGCTCGGGGGATCCAGCCATCGGGCTCCACGCCGCTCAGCACGTTCCCCATGGCCTCTACGGGCTGATCGACTACCTCTTTGGCTACGCGGTGACAGTGGGTGACGGCATCGAACTGATGATGAGGTATTTGCCACTCATCAACAATTGGATTGTCCCGAGCGTCGAGGTCGATGACGACTACGCAACCCTCACCCTCGATGTCGTTTGGCGGAGTATCCCCAGGACCTCGGCCGAGTACGTGTTTGCCTTGTTGGCCGTAAGGGGTCGTGCGGTTTGGCAAGTTGACTGGACTCCGGCGCTCATCCGGTTCGAGTTCCCCGCACCGCGACCACCCGAGCCCGTTGGGGACCATGCGCGGGTCTTTGGTTGCGGAATCGAGTTCGGGGCCGACGCCACCCAGATGATCGTGGAAAG
>JBPCTU010000478.1:0-3306 GCA_051011515.1 Acidimicrobiales bacterium | reverse complement strand
CTCCGGTGTCGAGGAGGCTCGGCTCATTCATCTGGGCGTCCTGCAGGCTGTTCCGGTGTTCGAGCAGCAGCTCGTACTCGTCGATATAGGCGGGGGCAGCACCGAACTGCTCGTCGGCCGGGAGGGCGAAGTTCTCGGCGCCCGCAGCGTGAAACTGGGGGCGATCCGCGTCACCGACAGTTTCTTCCCCGGCGGGAAGGTCAAGTCCAAGGCGGTCGCGGAGTGTCGGGCGTTCCTCAAGGCGTTCCTCAGTCCCGTCGCCCGCGACATCCGCACGCTCGGCTTCGACACGGCCGTCGGCAGCTCGGGAACCATCTCCAACATCGCCGAGATGGTCGAACGCCGTCAGGCTCGAGAACCCACACGGTGGGTCAATAACGTCGAGTTCAGTCGTGCCGATCTGGCCGCGGTCATCGACGATCTGCTCAGCGCTGGCAACACCAAGGACCGCATGGCGCTCGAGGGCCTCGACCCGAAACGGGCCGACATCATCGTCGGCGGGGCGCTGGTTCTGGAGTCCGTCTTCGAACGTCTCAACATCGACACGATGGTCGTCTCGGAGTACGCCCTTCGGGAAGGGGTGCTACTCGATCGAGCCTCGAGCGGCACCGATCTCGCCGGTCGGGTCGCCGACATCCGCGCCGACAGCGTCAGCCGCCTGGTCGACCTGTATCAGGAGGATCGCAGCCACGTTCAGCACGCCACCCGGCTGGCCCTATCGATCTTCGATCAGCTCGCTGACCTACACGGCCTAGGCGGCTGGGAGAGAGGCATCCTCGAGGTCGCAGGCCTGCTCCAGAACGTCGGCTTGTTCATTTCGCATTCGGCTCACCACAAGCACAGCTACTACGTGATCCGTCACACCGATCAACTGGTCGGATTCACCGAGCACGAACTGGAACTGATCGCGCTCACCGCCCGCTATCACCGACGCAGCGCACCGAAGGCCAGTCACCCCGAGTTCATGGCGCTTGCTGAGGCCGACCGCGAGCGCGTGAGGTTGCTCGCCGGCATTCTCCGCATCGCCATTGCACTAGACCGCACGAGGTCCGGGATCGTCACCGAAGTGCGCGCTGGCGTCGCCGATGTGATCACCCTCGACTGTCGCTTCGAGGAAGGTGCCGATGTGATGGTCGAGATGTTCACCGCCGATCAGCGCAAGGGCCTTCTCGAGGCCGCACTGGACACGCAGGTGGCCATCACCGTCGATTCTCGACCCGGTGAACCAGGCGCAGACCCGACCAGACCTCGCTGATCGCACAGACCTTGTTGTCGACCACCCCGGCGGCACGCCCCAGCCCCCGCACGGTGTCCTCGGTGATGTCGGTGGGTACGCCCGATGCCTTCTTGGGCCAGGCCACCCAGACCCCACCATCGGGGAAGATCGCCTTCAGCAGGGCGGGTAGCCGACGCCTCAGCGCGGCCTCACGATCGAAGAAGCCCACCACGACATCGGCTCGGGCCCGCACATCGCCGCGGATCGCCACATCGTCGGGGATGAGAGCCAGCCAATCGGTCATCTCCGCAGGAGCGTTCAGCAGGGCCAGGTCGCACCCTTCCTTGATGCCCAGCTTCTTGGCCAGAGGGGTACCGGAGTAGCCAGCCGGCACGGCCTCAGTCCACTCGCGGATCGAGTTGCACGAAGTTGCCGTCGGGATCGCGCATGAAGGCCGATCGGACCTTGCCTCCCGTCGCTTCCCCGTATTGCGAGGTGTCGGCGTCTCCGGGGCCGCCGATCACCGAGATCCCAGCGGACTTGGCCTTGTCGACCATCCCGTCGATGTCGTCGACCCAGAACCCGAAGTGATGGATGCCGACCTGGAACAGCCGCGCCGGCTTGCCGAACGGGTCCTGCGACAGGTGCTGGTCGAGCACGATGAAGGCCTCGTCGGGGCCTTCTCTCCAGCGGAGATAGACGCCACGACGCTTCATTGGCTCGGTGTCGCCAAACCCGGGAATCTCCTCCTCGGCATCCAGCGAAACGTGCATCCCGAGGACGTCTCTGTAGAAAGCCAGCGAGGTGTCCATGTCGCGTACGCCCACGGCTATGTGCGAGGTGCCTTGAATGCTCATGCTGATCTCCCTGGATGTCCGCTGCCGGTGTTCACCTTAGAAACTCCGGGTTTTCGGTGCCATTGGTCGTGGCTTTTGGTGCGGGTGATGGTGAGGCGTCGGTCGTGGCGGTGGCGGGTGCAGAGGGGGATGAGGTTGTCGAGGTTGGTTGGTCCGCCGTTTTCCCAGTGTGAGAGGTGGTGGATGTGGCACCAGTCGAAGGGTCTGTCGCAGTTGGGGTGGGCGCATTGGTTGTCGTATTGGGTCGCTAGCGCCAATCGTTGGGCTGGGTTGGCGAGTCGTGAGCGGCGGCCCATGTTGAGGACGGTGTTGTTGGTGCCGAGGACGGCGGGGATGATTCCGGCTTCGCAGGCGAGTTTGCGGATTGTTTCGGCTGGTATGGGTCCGGTGCCGTAGGCGTGGCCGTCGAGGCCTGCTTGTAGGTCGGTGAGCGAGATCCCGACGACGACCGCCGGCTCGCGGAGTCCGCTGGGGCTGCTGGTTCCGTGGTTGGCGGTGAGGTGGGTGAGTGCGTCGGCGAGGCGTTGGCGGTGGTTGCGGTCTGCGGTGTCGTTGTGTTGTTGGTCTTCGCGTAGGAACCGTTGCGCGATAGAGGTCAACGTGTTGCCGATGATGGCGCCGGCTTCGGGATCCAACAGTGCGGTGAGTTGGGTCATGCCGTCGGGGTTTGTGCGAATGTCGCAGCGGCGTCGGTCGCGTCGTTGTCGGTGTGGGTCTTCGCCGTTGGCTTTAGCTGTCGAGTCTCGCCAGGCCCGCAGCGTGAGTCTGAACTCGTCGACGGTCTGTTCGGCCGCTGCAGCCAGCAGTTCGGCGAGGTCGGCTTCGAGCTGGGTCTGGTATTTGGCTGGGATGTTCGTGAGTAGGTCGGCGTGGCCTGCGGTGATGAGCCCGGCAGCGAGTGCTTTGGAGACTTCGGGGTACTGATCGAACAGAGACGCCCGTTTGGTCTTGCGGTTCGCGTCGGCGCCGGAATCGCCAGTGGATTCCTTGACGTCGTCGGCGGCGTCGGAAGGTTTCGCCCTAGGAGCGGTTTCCCGGTCGACCCGGTTGATTGCGAGGATCACGTTCGCTTCGACAGCGTCGAGGCGGCAACGATGCGCTTTCAGGTTCCCTAAGAACCCGCAGAGTTTCTCGCGGGAGACATTCGAGAACCACGACACGTCGATTCCCTCGTCCAAAAGCTCGGAGACCGCTGCTTCGATCACAACCACAACTCTACAGGACGCCTATGAC
>JBPCTU010000477.1:0-2795 GCA_051011515.1 Acidimicrobiales bacterium | reverse complement strand
CCTCTATGCCGTCTCCAAAGACACCGGCCTCGTCGATTGGGAGTGCCGCATCGGTCGCGTTCGGCGATGGCACGGGCTCTGGTGTTGTTGCTGACGTGACCGGTTCGGTCTCGACGCCGTTGTCGTTTCGATCAGACACCACAACCACACCGACCACGAGAAGAACCGCTGCCGCCACCGCCATGACGGCGGCTCGGCGCTTTCGCTGCCTCGGTTCTGGGCTCGCGTCAGGCTCGCGCAGATCGAAGACGGCCAGGTCACTCCAGCCGATGTGCCGTGGCCCGAGTTCGGCGCCGATGTCACCCTCTTCAATGCGGAAAGCTCGATCTACGCCTACATCCGAATTCTAAGGGGACCAATCCAGGTCTGGCGCAGCGACGACGACGCCACCTCCTGGACAAACCTTGACCCACCTCAGTTTCTTTCCGACCTCGGAGAAGATAGCTACGTCCATTTCTCGCAAGTCCCGAACGGGCCCCTGGCGGCGGTGACATGGCACCCCGACACTGGGGCATGGGAAACGAACGACGGTCTCAACTGGATCCCAGCCCCGGCCAGCTCCCCGATGCACCTGAGTGGGGTGGCGCCACGCCGGTCCGGCTCGCATCGGGCTGGTTCGCAAACGACGGCTCCCAAGGGGGCCATGTAGACGGAGATGGTTGGTGGATCTACCTCGGCGACCAATGGTTCTCCCTCGACGAGATCGGCATCGAGGGCGACCCCGACGGAGGCGGAGGCGGGGTCGAGTCCACGGCCGTTGGCCACACCACCATCTTCTACGCCAACAACCACAACGTGATCGGTAACGCCAGAAACATGTGGATCCTCAGCACGGAACCGGAGTGAACGCTCAGCGCACGCGCTCGCCTACCACCGACCACGTGATGGGGTTTGTGTCCATGAACCGAACCGAACCGCTCGGCGGGGAGACCCGCTCGTGACAGGACGGAAGTGCCGCTCTAAGGGCCGGCGACAAACATCCTGATCGTTTCCGGTCGAACGCCGTCGTGCTGCATGGCCTGCTGTGCTTCGTCGGTCTGCAGCGCCGCCTGCAACGTCTCCATGTCAGGAGCCTCAATCAAGACTGCGGTCGACGAGCTTCCGCCCTCTGGGTCCCGGAACGCGGTGGCGCTCATTCCGTGTCGCCCAAAGAACTCCGCCCGCTTTGGCGAGTTGAACCAGTGATCAACATCGTCTACTTCGTGCGTAGCGATTACCTGCATGTCGACCATCCCTCTCGTGGTGGCTACTGCCCGCCCGCGTACTTCCTGAGGCGAACGTATCTCACCCGGACCAGCAAAGGAAGGCTCGACTCAACGGTCCGACGACAAGCGCTGCCATCCCCTACCGACGTGTCCCCGATCACCGGGAAGGTGCGACACAAGGTTGGGCGAAGTGGGTGGTGGTCGGCTACGACCGAACCGCAACGGGCCGATGGTTGCGTGAACGTCCCAATCGCGGGCTTGCACCGTGTTATGGGAGCGGTTCGGAGACCGGTTGTGGCGGCTTGTCTGTGTCGATTCCGCGGGGTCGGCCCCATCGTCTGATGACATACATATAGACACCAAGGAGGACGGCCGCCGGGGCGGCATGGGCCAGTAGGTGAAAGCGGGTGTGCCAGTTGAGTTCGGACCCGAAGCGTTCACACAGCCGCTGGGAGCCGACCCGGCTTCTGGCATCCCACCAGCCATTGACGCAGGGATCGACCATGTGGGCCACCATCGAATACCCGATGGCAACCAGCCAAACGCCAGCGATCACTAGGATCGCAATCCGCAGTCGCCCCGATTTGGGTCCGAGGCTGCGACCAACGATGACAGCGGCGAGAATCACCAACAGAGCTAGGGCGCTCAACAACATCGCGGGTAGTCCGTAAAGGCCCCCATAGCCGCTGCCAAGATCGGACAATGACCCACCGATGGATGCGGCCGCGATTCCTGCCACCAGGCTGACCACAATGATGATCGTCAAGGTCCAAATCAGCCAGCCGATGACCCCTAGATTGCTTTCGTTGTCGCTCACAGCTCACCCCTCGACACTCAGCAAACGCGGAACTCCCTACCCAGCTACACGCATCAGGTCCCCACCTGGACGACCAGACAGCCAAGAAACATCCCAGACCGCCGGAAGTGGGACATGCCAGAACCGTCACCACTCGGCACCTCAGGGATGGTCATGGTTCCGGGTCCGTCGTAGGTTGGGTGTCGAGTGTCGCCAGCAGAGGGGGTGCGGGCATGCGCAAGGTTCTGGTGAGCGGGTGTCTTAATGGTCGCCCGATTCGGTTCAACAGCACCAACGTGGCGGTGGAGTCAGATATCTGGGATCGCTGGGAGTCAGAGGGGCGGCTCGTAGCGTTCTGCCCGGAATTGGCGGCAGGCTTTCCTGTGCCGCGTGCACCAGCAGAGATCGTCGGGTCGACGGCATCGGTGGTGCTAGAGGGCAGAGGCCGGGTGGAAGAGGACAACGGCACCGTCGTGACCGACATGTTCGTGGCAGGCGCCCGATCGGCTGCACAGCGTGCCATGGCGGAAGGCTGCGTGGTAGCGGTGTTGACCGATGGCAGCCCGTCGTGTGGCACGACCTACACCTATGACGGAACCTTCACGGGTGGCACCGTGGAGGGCATGGGTGTCACCGCCCAGCTTCTCCAGAACCATGGCCTCAGAGTCTTTCCCGAAGGCCAGATCGACGAGGCTGATCGCTACCTCCGTTCCCTCGACGGATAGGCCGTTCAGGGGCGGGCGAGAGCGATGAATGGAAGATCTCGATACCGCTCGTCCCAGTCGAGCCCGTAC
>JBPCTU010000476.1:0-3659 GCA_051011515.1 Acidimicrobiales bacterium | reverse complement strand
GTAGTGGTCGCCGCGCCCGACATGGAGTATTCCGGTGCATCTGCAGCCCTGGGTGCACTCCACATGCTTCGACCAGAGATGCATCGAACCCATATCGAGGGCATAGACACGGCGTGGGCGGTCTCGGGTCCACCCGCCCTGTGTGTGATGTTCGCCCACCTCGGCGCATTCGGGGATCCTCCGGATCTCGTTGTTTCCGGCATCAACCCTGGCGCGAACGTCGGGCGAGCCGTTTATCACTCGGGCACCATCGGCGCCGCGATCACGGCTCGATCTGGCGGCGTTACCGGTGTGGCGGTCAGCCAAGCAGTGAACATGGGAGGAGTTATGGGTCAAGGCTGGGACGAGATGATCAAGGGTCAGAAGTGGGAGTCGGCCGGAGCCGTCGCAGCCGCAGCGGTTGCCGACCTGGTCGCCAACCCGTTGCCCGAACCGGGCTGTTTGAACATCAACGTGCCGAACCTCGACCTCGGCGACATGAACGGGACTCGTCGCACGGAGGTCGGTAGTCAGGTTCCACGCACCATGACCACGGTTGATGTCGAACCCAAGGAGGGACACGAGGGTTCCTACTACCTGAAGCTCAACTGGGGGCGTATGGCTTCGGACGATCACCCGCTCGACGTAGACATCGGGGCCGTCAGCGCCGGCTACGTTTCAACTACGTGGCTGAGCGCTGCGCATGGGATCGATGAGCCCAGGGGAGAACACGCGGAACGCGCCATCATGCAGCTCCTCGCCGACTCCGACGACAGCTAACGCGACTAACCGGGTCCCTCTCCGCCCAACACCCGTCTTCCAACCCGTCCGACGGCTTCAGGCCCAGCTATCATCGCCAGGCGATGAACGTTGCAGTCCTGTTCCAAAGTCTTCGTGGTGGCACCGAGCGGGCAGCGCATTCGCTGGCTGAGGGGTTCGCCGACCGCGGGCACGAGGTTGGCGTTTACCCGGTCACGCGGTTCAACGCGCAGTTCGTCCTCAACGCTGACCTCATCGTGCTCGGGACCTGGACCGACGGCCTGTTCGGCCTCGGGGCCAAACCGGGTCAGATGAGCAAGCTTCGGTCGCTGCCTCCCCTCGCTCACATGCCGATTGCGGCGTTCGTTACCTACGAGATCAGCCCGACCAAGTCGCTCGACAAACTCGTCGGATGGCTCAGACGCCAGGAAGCCAATGTGGTGGCAGAAGCAGGCTTCAGTCGGCGCCGGCTCACTGAGGGTATGGACGATTTCGTGACCGAATCACTTGCAGGCGTCGACGACGAATCGTCCAGCGAGACCCAAGAGGCCTCGGTCGACCAATAACCGATTGGCTACCCCGGTGGCCAGTCTCAGTCGAAACGCATGCCCCCGTCGACGTTGAGGGTCTGTCCCGTGATGTAGCTCGCGTCGTCGCTGGCTAGAAATGCAACCGCCGCGGCCTGCTCTTCCGCCCGACCCTGGCGGCCAAGAGGCAGCCTCGGGCCCATGCTCGCCTTGACCTTTTCGAAGCTGACCCCTGCAACTTCGGCGTTGCGCCGGAAGGTGCTGTCCATCATGTCGGTGTCGGTCGAGCCCGGGCAGATGCAGTTGACCCGAATACCGTTCGGGGCCAGTTCGAGCGCCAGTTGCTGAGTCAGCCCCACCATTGCCCACTTCGTGGCGCAGTATGCCCCATAGTTGGCCAACCCGACCCGGCCCGCCGCTGAAGAGATGTTGACGATGCAGCCTCCGTCGCCCGCTTCTCGCATCAATGTTCCGAAGGCCCTGATCACGTGGTAGAGCCCGTGCAGGTTCACGTCGACGGTGCGAAACCAGTTCTCGTCGGTCATGTCGAGCACCGGGGCAGCCCCGGCCTCACTCGGCAAAGCAGCGTTGTTGACCAAGATGTCACATTTACCGAATCGGTCTCGGACTGCTGCGGCCATGAGCGCAACGTCGTCAGCGACCGAGACGTCTCCTTCAACTGCCAACGATTCTCTACCCATCGCCTCGATCTCCGCGGAAACCGAATGCACACCCCGCCAGCGTTGGTCGCGCTCGGCCTTCGGGTACTCGCTGGGGTCACGCGCCAATCCGGTAACAACAACGCTGCACCCCTCTTCCGCGAGCCTGATTGCTATGGCTCGCCCGATCCCCCTCAGCCGGGCTGCCCCGGTTACGACGGCGACCTTTCCTTCTAGACCCCTCATGGCGTGGCTGTCCTAGTGTTGGCGGCGATGACCGAACGGAACCGTACCCTCCCCGCGCTAGGGCCCACAGATCTGGTCTGGGATCACATGAGCCGCCACCCTGACGAGGACCCAGTCGGGCGGCTCTACGCCGCCGCCGCGGCAGGCTTCAGCGGCATCGGGCTATTCGTCCGACGCTGGCAGGACCTCCGCCAAGATCCGGACCACGTCGAAAGACTGGACGAAGCGCTTGCCACCACCGGGCTCTGCATATGGGGAATGGAAGTGTCCCGGGGATGGAGCCACGACCACGAGATGGACGAGGAACGCGCCGACTTCGAAGCCGCAGCCTGGGATCTGGCAGCGCGCTACGGCTGCACGTACATGCAAGCCATCGGTCGAGACGTTGGCCCACCCGAGACAGCGGCAGCTGGCTTTGGAGCATTGTGCGATCGGGCGGCGGAACATGGAGTACGGATCGCACTCGAGTTCGTACCCGATCTCACCGACATCGAGACCGCACAACAAGCGATCGAGGTCGTCGAGAGGGCCGATCGCAGCAACGGTGGGTTCTGTGTCGATAGCTGGCACCTCACCCGCTCGACGAACAGGCCCGATGACATCCTCGACATCGCAGGCGACCGCGTCTTCTCGGTGCAACTCGACGACGGGCCGATCATCGCCGAACACGAGGACTACTACACCGACACGATCTCCAACCGAGTCATCCCCGGCCAAGGCGAATTCGCCCTGGTCGAGATCGTCAGGAAGCTCGACGAGATCGGGTTCAGTTGTCCCATTGGTCTCGAGGTACCATCGGTCGCGCTCTGGGCAATGAACGTCGACGACGCTGCGCGAGTTGTCTACGACGGAATGCAAGAGGTGCTTGTCGAAGCCAGACGCACCGACTGACGCAGCCGGCGGCGGGCGATCGAGTTCCGCGCCCGGCGAAGGCCAACCGTCACGCCCGTTGCTGGATTTCTCGGGTCGGCACTAGTGTCACCGCACCGGATGCGGACGGAGATATGTAATGCCCAAACTGCTCGATGCATTCGCCTCGGAGCACCCAGACTCGACGGCATTGGCGGATGACCATGGCCGCACATCTTGGGCCGACCTGCACGAGCGCACGCGTCGGCTCATGAATGTGTTTCGGGCTGCAGGCCTTGGCGCTGGTGACACCATTGCGCTCTTGATGGGCAACCGTCGCGAGTGTTTCGAGGTCTTTCAGGCCTGCGCTCACACCGGTATCACTTTCGTCCCCGTCAACTGGCACTGGGTTCCGGACGAGATCGCCTACGTGATCGAGGATTCAGACGCCAAGGCCCTAATGGTCGGCGCCCGTTTCGCCAGCACCGCGAGCGAGGTTCTGTCCGACCCCCGCTCAGAGTCGGTCCGGCTCGCGCTTCTCGTCGGGGGGGCGGGCGACAAAGTTGGCCTCGACGACTACGAGGAAGCCCTGGCCAACGCCGACACAGCGGACTTGCCCGAGGATCAACAACTACTGGGC